>NZ_JBEXOS010000019.1:0-106315 GCF_040611655.1 Streptomyces sp. NPDC006552 | reverse complement strand
GCTCGCCCCCCTCGGTGCCGAGCTCGGCGCCGCCCCGGCCCCGCCCGCTCCCCCCCCGGCCCCCCGCCACCGTGAGGACGGTGGCGGGGCGCCGTGCGTGCCCGGGCCGGGGCGGGTTCAGGAGGCCACGCCGACGTGCGTCGAGCCGCTCCCGGTGCCCCCGCCGCCGCGGCGCGCGCCGCCCCGGCCGCGCTCGCGCACGGCCGGCACCAGCAGCGTCACCACGATCCCCACCACCGCCCAGGCCGACAGGACCAGCAGCGAGTGCGTGACGTCGTTGCCCTGGAAGTAGGCGATGGAGCGCGCCGCCCAGGTGCCCGCGCCGGGCGGCAGCCAGGGTCCGATCGCCCGCCAGAACGGCGGCAGCATGGGCAGCGGGAAGGCACCGCCCGCGCTCGGGTTGCCCGCGACGACGATCAGCAGCACGGCGAGGCCGATGCCGACGATGCCGGTCAGCTCCTCCAGGGCGAGCGTGATCGCGCCGACCGCGAAGGTGACCAGCGCGCCGAGCCCGGCCAGGCCCCAGAAGGAGCCGGGCAGCGCGCCGAGGATCGTGTCACCGATGATGAGCGAGCCGCCGATGCCGCCGACGACCGAGACGAGGGCCATCGCGCCGAGCCGGATCGCCGCGCGCTGCGGGCTCGTCGGCCGGGAACCCGCGCTGATCGACATGATCGAGGCGCACAGATAGCCGCCGACGCACCAGCCGACCACGAGGTAGAAGGCGGAGAGCCCGTCGAAGTCGTGCGCGGAGGCGGGCGCCACGTCGACCACCCGCACGGTCCGCCGCTCGGCGGCGTCGACCTTGGTGGCGAGGGTCTCGAGGCCACTGGCCAGGACCGTGCCGCCGCCGGACGCGACGAGCAGCGTGTCCTTGCTGCCCCGCGGGTCGACGACCAGGGCGCCGTCGATCTTCCGGTCCGTGATCTGCCGGCGCGCCGTCTTCTCGTCGGCGACCACCCGCGGGTCCAGCGGGGAGCCGGGCAGCCGCGCGAGGCGCTGCTCGGTCTGCTGGGCGGCCGCGGGCGCCGGGGCGACCACGCCGAACGGCACGTCCTTCGGCTTCGGATCGTGCAGCGCCCCCACGTAGGAGGCGATGAACAGCAGCTGGAGGGCGAGCACGCCGATGACGAGCAGGGCGGCCCGGGGGGTGACGGCGGATCTGAACTCGTCGGCGAACTTCATGCCCCTACGCTCCGGCGGGGCTCCCCGTCGTGCAGGCGGGGTGGGCCGAACGGGTGCCCGTATCGGCAGTCGCACACGCGTTCGAAAGTTGGTCTATGGTGGTGGTGGGGGAGGTGAGATCCGATTGGTTCGAGGGTGCTGGAGGTGCGCGTGGTGGACTTCACGCATCTGCACACCGTGTCCGGGTTCTCGGTGCGCTACGGCGCGTCCCATCCGGAGCGGCTCGCCGAGCGCGCCGCCGAGCGGGGCATGGCCGCCCTCGCCCTCACCGACCGCTCCACCGTCGCCGGGGCCGTCCGGTTCGCCAAGGCGTGCGCGCGGCACGGGGTGCGGCCGCTGTTCGGCACCGAGCTCGCGGTGGGCGCCCCCGAGCGCGACACCCGCCGCAGGGCCCCCGTGCGCGGCGGCGCCTTCGTCGACGAATCGACACCCCGGGCCACCTTCCTCGCCCGGGACGGAGCCCGCGGCTGGGCCGCGCTCTGCCGCCTGATCACCGCCGCGCACGCCGGTGACGACCCCAAGGACATCCGGCTGCCGTGGGCGGAGAACCACGGCGAGGGCCTCACCGTGCTGCTCGGCCCCGCCTCGGACGTGGGCCGCGCGCTCGCCGCCGGACGCCCCGACCGGGCGGCCGCGCTGCTCGCCCCCTGGCGCGAGGTCTACGGCGACGCCCTGCGCCTCGAAGCCGTCCACCACGGCAGGACCGGGACCGGGCCCGGCTCGCTGCGGCTGGCCGCCCGCACCGTCGGCTTCGCCGCCGAGCAGGGGATCCGGCCCGTCCTCAGCAACGACGTCCGCTACGCCGACCCGGGCGCGGGCCCCGTCGCCGACGTCCTGGACGCCGCGCGCCGCCTCGTCCCCGTCGACCCCGCCAAGGAACTCGACAGCGGGGAGCGGTGGCTGAAGGGGCCCGACGCCATGCTGCGCGAGGCCGAGCGGATCGTGGAGGCGGCCGGCTTCCGCCGGGGGACCGCCCACCTGCTCCTCGACCGGACCCGGTCCACGGCCGACGCCTGCCGCGTCGACCCCGAGGACGACCTCGGCATCGGCTCCGTCCGCTTCCCCGAACCGCACCTCGTGGGCGCGGGCCGGCGCACCGCGCAGCGGGTCCTCGCCTCGCGCGCGACGGCCGGCCTGGTCCGCCGCGGCCACGCCGGCGACCGGGTCTACGCGGAGCGGCTCCAGCGGGAGCTGGACATCATCGCCCACCACGACTTCGCCACCTACTTCCTGACGGTCGCTCAGGTCGTGGACGACGTACGGTCCATGGGTATCCGGGTCGCGGCCCGCGGCTCGGGGGCCGGGTCGCTGGTCAACTACCTGCTCGGCATCGCCAACGCCGACCCCGTCGAGCACGGCCTGCTGATGGAGCGCTTCCTGTCCGAGCGGCGGGCCGTCCTGCCCGACATCGACATCGACGTCGAGTCCGCGCGCCGCCTGGACGTCTACCGCGCGATCCTCGACCGGTTCGGCGCCGAGCGCGTCACCACCGTCGCGATGCCGGAGACGTACCGGGTGCGGCACGCGATCCGCGATGTCGGCGCGGCCCTGTCCATGGACCCCGCGGACATCGACCGGATCGCCAAGGCGTTCCCGCACGTCCGGGCCCGCGACGCCCGCACGGCCATGGCCGAACTGCCCGAACTGCGCCAGATCGCTGGGGAGTTCGGCTCCGACACCCGGCTGTGGGAGCTGGTCGAAGCACTCGACGCGCTGCCCCGGGGCGTCGCCATGCACCCGTGCGGGGTGCTGCTCTCGGACGCCTCTCTGCACGCCCGTACGCCGACCGTGCCGACGAGCGGCGAGGGCTTTCCCATGTCCCAGTTCGACAAGGAGGACGTGGAGGAGCTCGGGCTGCTCAAGCTGGACGTGCTCGGGGTACGGATGCAGTCGGCGATGGCGCACGCCGTGAGCGAGGTGGAGCGGGCGACCGGCACCGCCGTCGACCTGGACGCGGTGCCGCAGGGGGACCCGGCGACGTACCGGCTCATCCGGTCCACCGAGACGCTCGGCTGCTTCCAGATCGAATCGCCCGGCCAGCGCGACCTGGTGGGGCGGTTGCAGCCCGCCACCTTCGACGACCTGGTGGTGGACATCTCGCTGTTCCGCCCCGGCCCCGTCTCCGCCGACATGGTGCGGCCGTTCATCGAGGCGCGGCACGGCCGGGCCCCGGTCCGCTATCCGCACCCGGACCTGGCGGACGCGCTGCGGGAGACGTACGGCGTCGTCGTCTTCCACGAGCAGATCATCAAGATCGTCGACATCATGACGGGGTGCGGCCGCGACGAGGCCGACCGGGTGCGGCGCGGCCTGTCCGACGCCGAGTCGCAGGCGCGCATCCGGTTCTGGTTCGCCCAGCACGCGGCGGCGCGCGGGTACGACGCCGCCACCATCGCGCGGACCTGGGAGATCGTGGAGGCGTTCGGTTCGTACGGCTTCTGCAAGGCGCACGCCGTGGCCTTCGCCGTCCCCACCTACCAGTCGGCGTGGCTGAAGGCACACCACCCGGCGGCCTTCTACGCGGGGCTGCTCACGCACGATCCCGGGATGTACCCGAAGCGGCTGCTGCTCGCCGACGCGCGGCGGCGGGGGGTGCCGGTGCTCCCGCTGGACGTGAACCGGTCCGCGGTCGCTCATCGGATCGAACTGGTGTCCGGTCCGGACCGTCCCGAAGGCACCTGGGGCATCCGGCTCGCGCTCTGCGACGTCTACGGCATCAGCGAGGCGGAGGCCGAGCGGATCGCGGCCGGGCAGCCCTACGCCTCGCTGCTCGACTTCTGGCAGCGGGCCCGGCCCAGCCGGCCGCTCGCCACCCGGCTCGCCCAGGTCGGCGCGCTCGACGCGTTCGGCGCCAACCGCCGTGACCTGCAACTGCACCTGACGGAGTTGCAGCGCTCCGGGCGCGGCTCGCGCGGCGAGCAACTGCCGCTCACCGGTGGGCGGCGCACCGCCTCGGCCGGGCTGCCCGACCTCGGCGACGCGGAACGGATGAGCGCCGAGCTGGGGGTGCTCGGCATGGACGCGTCGCGGCATCTCATGGGCGACTACGAGCAGTTCCTGGACGAACTGGGCGTGGTGTCGGCGCGGCGGCTGCGGGAGGCCGAGCACGGGGCCACCGTGCTGGTGGCCGGGGCCAAGGCGGCCACCCAGACCCCGCCGATCCGGTCCGGGAAACGGGTCGTCTTCAGCACCCTCGACGACGGCACGGGCCTGGTCGACCTCGCGTTCTTCGACGACGCGCACGCCGCGTGCGCGCACACCGTCTTCCACTCCTGGCTGCTGCTCGTGCGCGGCACGGTCCAGCGGCGCGGACCGCGCAGTATGAGCGTGGTCGGTACGGCGGCCTGGAACCTGGCCGAGCTGACGGAGGTGTACCGGGAGCGGGGGCTCGACGAGGTGGCGCGGCGCATGGCCGCCCCGGCGCCCGGGACCGAAGGGGCGGACGGCGCCGGGGAGGCGGCCGGGACCGACCGCCGGATCCGGCTCTCCAACGGCTACGAGATGTACCCCTGGGCCGATCTCAAACCGGCCGGCGACGGCGGGCTGGGCCCCCGGCGCACGCTGTGGCACCGCAGTTCGGGGAGTGCGGGATGAGCGCGCGGGAGCGCGGCCGCACGGAGCCGGGCGGCGTGCTGTGCGTACGGTTCCTGCTGTCGCCCGCCCAGGAGACCGGGCTGCCCCGGCTGCTCGCACTCCTGGGTGAATTCAGCCCGGCCGTCGAGGCGCTGCCGCCCGACTCCGCGCTGGTCGATCTGCGCGGCGCCGTCCGGTACTTCGGGCGCGACGCGCGGCAGATCGCCTCCGTCGTCCGGGTCCGGGCCGTCGCCCTGTACGGCGTGGAGTGCGTCATCGGCGCCGGGCCCGGACCGCTGACCGCGCGGATGGCCGTGCGCGAGGCCACGGTCGGAGTGACCCATGTGGTGGACGACGCACGGGAGTTCCTCGCCGGTCAGCCCGTCGGCGCACTGCCCGGCGTCGGCACCGCCACCGCCCGGACCCTGCGCGAGTACGGGCTCGACACGGTCGGCCGGCTCGCCGCCGCACCGCTGTCCACGCTGCAGCGGCTCACCACGGCGCGCACCGGACGCGAGCTGCACGAAAAGGCGCGCGGCATCGACCGCGCCCGGGTCACCCCGAACGCCGCTGCCCGCTCCCTGGCCGCCGAACGCACCTTCGTACGCGACGAGTTGGACCCGTACCGGCACCGGCGCGCGCTGCTGGCCGCGGCCGACGAGGCGGGCGCCCGCCTGCGCGACGCGGGCCAGGTGTGCCGCTCGCTGACCCTGACGGTCCGCTACGCCGACCGGTCCTCGACCGTACGCAGCCGGGCGCTGCCCGAGCCGACCGCCCACTCCGTCGCCCTGGCCACCGCCGCGTACCGGATGTACGAGACGCTCGGCCTGCAACGGGCCCGGGTGCGGGGCGTGTCCCTGCGCGCGGAGGGGCTCGGCCCCGCCGGGACGGCGCCCCGGCAGCTGACCTTCGACCCGGTGGACGAACGGGCCCGGGTGCTGGAGGCGGTCTCCGACCGGGCCCGGGCGCGGTTCGGCCCGGGGGCGATCGTGCCGGCGTCCCTGGCGGCCTGACGCGCTCAACAAGCGCGGTGTATAAGGCTGCTGACATGCCATCAGGGAAGTATCGCGCAACCCGGCCGGGAAATTTTTACCGACGCGTAACTTCACGTCTCACCTACTCACGCGTAACTTGACGCGTGCACAGCAAACTCCTGCAACTCCCCTGAGCCGCAAGGAGCTTCATGATGCTGCCCACAGCCGCCCTCATCCGGAAGAGAGGGCGGCGGGCCGTGCGCGCCCTCGCCGTCGTCGCCGGTCTCCTCGCCGCGACGGTGACCCCCGCCGCCGTCGCCCACGCCGCACCCGCCGCCGTCCACAGCGGCTGGAACGACTACTCCTGCCAGCCGTCGGCCGCTCATCCGCGCCCCGTCGTCCTCGTCCACGGCACGTTCGGCAACTCCGTCGACAACTGGCTCGTCCTCGCGCCCTACCTGGTCAGGCGCGGCTACTGCGTCTTCTCCCTCGACTACGGACAGCTGCCCGGCGTGCCCCTCTTCAACGGGCTCGGGCCGATCGCGAAGTCCGCCGGACAGCTGGACACCTTCGTCGGCAAGGTCCGCGGGGCCACCGGCGCAGCCAAGGTGGACCTCGTCGGGCACTCCCAGGGCGGCATGATGCCGCGCTACTACCTGAAGTTCCTCGGCGGCGCCGCCGAGGTGAACGCGCTCGTCGGCATCGCCCCCGACAACCACGGCACCACCCTCAGCGGCCTGACCGGGCTGCTGCCCTACTTCCCCGGCATCGAACCGCTGCTGACACTCGCCACCCCCGCGCTCGCCGACCAGATCGCCGGATCGGACTTCGTCACGAAGCTCAACGCGGGCGGCGACACCGTGCCCGGCGTCCGTTACACCGTCATCGCGACCAAGTACGACGAGGTCGTCACCCCGTACCGCACCCAGTTCCTCGACGGGCCCGGCGTACGCAACGTCGTCGTACAGGACCTGTGCCCCGCCGACCTCTCCGAGCACGTGACCATCGGCACCGTCGACCTCGTCGCCTACCACGAGGTCGCCAACGCCCTGGACCCCGCACACGCCACCGCGACCGACTGCTTCAACTGACCTGTAGGAGGCGGCGGCCGGGGGTCGCCGCCCGAGGCCGGACAGGTCAGCGGCCGTGCCGGCCGCCCGTCACCGCGCGGCGGCGCACCGAGGCGAACAGGCCCGCGGCGCCGACGGCCAGGGCGGCCGCACCGCCCACCGCGATGTAGGGGGTGGTGGAGTCGCCGCCGGTCTCGGCCAGCTTCTCCGCACCGCCCTGCGCGGCCAGTTGCCCATCCGCGCCGCCGTCCGCGCCGGGGCCGTCCGCCGCGCCGCCGGCCTCCGGGGACGCCGACGCGGGGGCCTCGTGCGCGTCGTGCGTCGCGGCGGCGTCGCCGCTCATGTCCATGCCGCCGTGGTCGACCGTCGACTTGTCGGCGTCCCGCGCGATCTGCTCGTCCGTCGGCGCGGACGGGGCGGCCGCCGGGGCCGGGTCCGAGGCGGCGGCGGACCCGCCGTACGTCACGTCCGAGCAGGAGTAGAACGCCTCCGGGCTGTCCGAACGCTGCCAGATGCCGTAGACCAGCTGACGGCCCGTGCGCTCGGGCAGCGTGCCGGAGAAGGTGTAGAAGCCGCCCTCGGCCACCGGGTCCGTCTTCGTCGCGACCGGGTGCGCCAGGTCCAGGTCGGACCAGGCCAGCGGCTTCGAGGCGTCATAGCCCTGCTTCGTCAGATAGAGGTTGAACGTGCCCTTGTGCTGGGCGGTCACCTTGTACTTGAAGGTGTACGAGCCCGCCGTCACCCGCGTCGCGGGCCAGTCGGCGCGGGCCAGGTCCATGCCCTTGAACTCCTCGGCGCCGGCCGAGCAGAGCTTGCCGTCGGGGATGCGCTCTTGGGACTTGCCGCCGGCCGCGCCGTCCCGGATGCCGTTCCAGTCGTACAGGGCCTGCGGGCCGCCCGCGGCGACCGCCGCCTTGCACGCCGCCGACGTGGGGCTCTCCGCGCCCTCGGCGTAACAGGCCGCCACCCTGCTGGCCGGGTCGCCGAGCGTGCCGTGCGCTGCCGCGGGAGTGGCCGACAGGGTGATCAGGGCGAGCGGGGTCACGGCCGTGGCGGCCAGCGCGGCGACTTTGCGCGGAGTGGGCATGGGGGCTCCTGGGCGTTGGTGAACGGGGGTTGTGGCAGTGAAGTTAGCCCGGGGAGTGGTGCGGATCCGCCCTGTTCGGGGGGGTGAGTCGATCTTTATGGCGCGCTTAAGACGCGGCTCAGTCTGGGCTCAGGAAAGGACGCCACAGCACCCTGGAGGAGGCGGTCCGGTGGTGCCTGCCGCGTCGTCGTGGTCGCTCGCGCAGTTCCCCGCGCCCCTGAGCGGCGCTTCCCCTCTAGGCCGTCCAGTGGTACCGGCGTTCCGGGCGGCCCGTGCCGCCGTAGCGGAGGGTCACCCGGGCGCGGCCGGTGTCCGCGAAGAACTCCAGGTAGCGGCGGGCGCTCACCCGGGACAGGGAGCCCGCCTCCTGGGCGCACTCCGTGGCCGACAGGCCCTGCGGATGGGCGCGCAGCGTGCGCTCCACCAGGTCCGCGGTGTGCGCGGCCAGGCCCTTCGGCAGCTCCCGGGAGCCCGGCGGGCGCGCGCCGAAGATCTGGTCGACGTCCTCCTGCCGCGCCTCGTCGAGCGTGTCGAGCCGCGCCCGCACCGCCGCCACATGCCGCAACTGCTCCTGCAGCGCCGCCTGGTTGAACGGTTTGATCAGGTAGTGCAGCGCCCCGGCCCGCAGCGCCGCCCGCACGATCCGCGCGTCCCGCGCCGCGGTGATGAACAGCGCGTCCACCGGGGCGCGGGCAGGATCGCGCTCCTCCGCCGCCCGCAGCTCCCGCAGCACGTCGATGCCGTCCATGTCCGGCAAGTACACGTCCAGGAGCACCAGATCGGGCCGGACCGCCTCCGCGGCGCGCAGCGCCTGCGCGCCCGTGTGCGCCACCGCGGCCACCACGAAACCGTCCAGCGCGGACACGTACCGGCTGTGCAGCTTGGCGACCATGAAGTCGTCGTCCACGACCAGCACCTTCGTCACTGGCGCAGGGTAGGTGCGCGACCACAAGGACCACAACGTTCCTTAAGCGCGGAAGGCAGACAAGCCGTTCACCCATGGGCAACATGTGGGCCACCTCACACCCCCGTTCCCTCTCCCCAGCCGACAGGTGGTGGCACCCGTGCGCCTGCGCACCCCCCTCGCCCTGCTCGGGGCCGCGGCTCTCGTCCTGGTGGGGCCGCCCCTGCTCACCACGGGCAGCGGCGCCGACACCGGCACCCGGATCCCCGGCCTGCGCCTCATGGTCCCCAACACGCCCGGCGGCGGCTACGACATCACGGCGCGCACCGTCGCCAAGAACGCCGAGGACGCCGGACTGACCCACAACATCGAGGTGTTCAACCTGCCCGGCGCCGGCGGCACCGTCGGCCTCACCCGCCTCGCCGGCGAGCACGGCAACGGCAAGCTCGCCATGTCCATGGGCCTCGGCGTCGTCGGGGCGGCCCGCTCGAACCACTCCCCGAAGACCCTCGGCGACACCACCCCCATCGCCCGCCTCACCGAGGAGCCGGACGTCGTCGTGGTCGCCAAGGACTCCCCGTACCGGTCCATCGGGCAGCTCGTCGACGCCTGGAAGAAGAGCCCGGGCGGACTGCCCGTCGGCGGCGGCTCGTCGCCCGGCGGCCCCGACCACCTGGCGCCCATGCTCATGGCGCGGGCCGCCGGCATCCCGCCCCGGAAGGTCAACTACATCCCCTTCGACGGCGGCGGCGAACTCCTCGCCTCCATCCTCGGCAGCAAGGTCGCCTTCGGCGTCTCCGGCGTCGGCGAGTACCTCGACCAGATCAAGAGCGGCGAACTGCGCCTCCTCGCCGTCACCGGACCCGAACGGGTCCCCGGGCTCGACGGGCCCACGCTCAAGGAGTCCGGCTACGAGGTCGACTTCACCAACTGGCGCGGCATCGTCGCCCCGCCCGGCCTCTCCGCCGCCCAACGCGCCAAACTCACCGCGCTCATCCGTGAGTTGCACGCCTCCGACGCCTGGAAGCAGTCCCTGAGGAAGAACGGCTGGGACGACGCGTTCCTCGTCGGCGACGACTTCGGGACCTTCCTGGCCGCCCAGGACAAGAACGTGGTGTCCGTACTGAAGGAGCTGGGCCTGTGAGCACCACCGACACCCAGGAGCCGCCCGGGACCCGGCGGACCTGGCTGCGCGACCACTCCGAACTCGGCGTCTGCGTCCTGCTGCTCGCCCTCGGCGCCCTCGTCCTCACCGACGCGCTCGCCATGGACGTCGACCTGACCCAGCGCGGACCCGTCGGCCCCCGGACCGTCCCGCTCGTCGTCGGCACCGCCCTGCTGGTGGTCGCCGTCCTGCTCGCCGTCGACGTGCTGCGCGGCGGCCGGGGCGAGGCCGAGGGCGGCGAGGACATCGACCTGTCCGAACCCGCCGACTGGCGCACCGTCCTCCTCCTCGCCGGGGTCTTCCTCGCCACCGCCGTCCTCATCGAACCGGTCGGCTTCCCCGTCGCCGGCGCCCTGCTCTTCTGGGGCGCCGCGTACGCCCTCGGCAGCCGCCACCTCCAGCGGGACCCGCTGATCGCCGCCGGACTCTCCCTGCTCACGTACGCCGTCTTCGACCACCTGCTCGGAGTTCCCCTGCCGGGCGGCCCCCTGATGGGAGCGCTGTGACGCCATGAACGCACTCACCTCCCTGATGGACGGCTTCGGCACCGCCCTCACCCCCGTCAACCTCCTGTGGGCCGCCCTCGGCGTGCTCCTCGGCACCGCCATCGGCGTCCTGCCCGGCATCGGGCCCGCCATGGCGGTCGCCCTGCTGCTCCCGGTGACGTACGGACTCGAACCCACCGGCGCGTTCATCATGTTCGCGGGCATCTACTACGGCGCCATGTTCGGCGGCTCCACGACGTCCATCCTGCTCAACACACCGGGGGAGAGCGCCGCCGTCGTCGCCGCGATGGAAGGCAACCCGATGGCCAAGGCGGGCCGCGGCGCGCAGGCCCTCGCGGCCGCCGCCGTCGGCCACTTCGCCGGCGGCATGATCGGCACGATCCTGCTCGTCGCCCTCGCCCCCAAAGTCGCCTCGCTCGCCGTCGACATCGGCGCGCCCGACTACTTCGCCATCATGGTCCTCGCGTTCATCGCCGTGACGTCCGTCCTCGGCTCCTCGCGCATCCGCGGCCTCGCCTCCCTGCTCATCGGACTCACCCTCGGCCTCGTCGGCCTGGACCAGATGACCGGCCAGCAACGGCTCACCTTCGGCTCGTTGCAGCTCGCCGACGGCATCGACGTGGTCATCGTCGCGGTCGGCCTCTTCGCCATCGGCGAGGCCCTGTGGGTCGCCGCGCACCTGCGCCGCGGCGGCGGCGAGGCCATCCCCGTCGGCCGCCCCTGGCTCGGCCGCGCCGACCTGCGGCGCACCTGGAAGTCCTGGCTGCGCGGCCCGCTCATCGGCTTCCCGTTCGGCGCGATCCCGGCCGGCGGCGCCGAGATCCCCACCTTCCTCTCCTACGTCACCGAGAAACGGCTGTCCAAGCACAAGGACGAATGGGGCAAAGGCGCCATCGAGGGCGTCGCCGGTCCCGAGTCCGCGGCCTCCGCGTCGGCGGCGGGCACCCTCGTCTCCATGCTCACCCTCGGCCTGCCCACCACCGCGGTCGCCGCGGTCATGCTCGCCGCGTTCCAGCAGTACGGCATCCAGCCCGGCCCGCTCCTGTTCGCCCGCGAACCCGAGCTGGTCTGGGGCCTCATCGCGTCCCTTTTCGTCGGCATGGTCCTGCTCCTCGCCCTGAACCTGCCGCTGGCCCCGGTCTGGGCGAAGCTGCTGCGCATCCCGCGCCCGTACCTGTACGCCGGGATCCTCTTCTTCGCCGCGGTCGGCGCCTACGCGGTCGGCGGGGACTCCCTCGACCTGGTCATCCTGCTGGTCATCGGCCTCATCGGCTTCGGCATGCGCCGCTACGGACTGCCCGTCCTGCCCGCCGTCATCGGCGTCATCCTGGGCCCCAACGCCGAACAACAGCTGCGGCGCGCGCTCCAGATCAGCGACGGCAGCGCCGGCGGCCTCGTCAACACCCCGTTCTCGGTGACCGTCTACGCGCTCGTGCTGCTCATCGTGGCATGGCCGCTGGTCAGGAAGGCGCTGGTGCGCGGCAGGGGGAGTGGCGTAGACAGGGCGGCATGAACAGCGTGCCCCTCCCGGTCCGACCCGCCACCGCCGCCGACGTGCCGGCCGTCGCGGCCGTCACCGACGCGGCGTACCGCCCCTACATCGCCCGGATCGGCCTCGTGCCGCAGCCCATGGAGGCCGACCACGCGGCGGACGTGGCGGCGGGCCGCGTGTACGTCACGGGCGACCCGGACGTACACGGCCTGGTCGTCGTCGAGCCGCGCCCCGGCCACCTCTTCCTCGGCAGCATCGCGGTCCACCCCGCCGCCCATGGGCAGGGGGTGGGCCGCGCTCTGCTCACCTTCGTCGACGAACACGCCCGCCGGCTCGGCCTGCCCGAAGTCCGGCTCTACACCCACGCGCTGATGGTGGAGAACCGGAAGATCTATCCCCGGTACGGGTACGAGGTCGTGGAGCGCCGCGTCGACGGGCCCTACGACCGCATCCACTACCGCAAGCGTCTCAGCCCCCTCTGACCCGGCCCGGCTACTCGTCCGGCCACCACGTCTTGCGGATGTCCTTGCGCACCTCCGCGCGCTCGCGTGCCGTCTCCGCAGCCTCGTCCCGCAGCCGGCGCGTGAGGGTGCTCGCTCCGGTGGGCTTGTGCATGGTCACTCGGCGCATGGTGCCTCCTGTAGCTCCACGGGTGCCAACCCGCTGCCGTTGTAGACCTGTTCCCGCCCGCGTCGACATCGAAGCGCAATTGTCAGTGGCGGTTGTCATGATGTGGCGATGGAGCACAGCGCGGGGAGCGAGCAATGGGACGCGGCGGCGGGCGCGTTCGACGAGGAACCCGACCACGGCCTGCGGAATCCCGCGGTACGCGGCGCCTGGGCGCAGCGGCTCGGGGCCTGGCTGCCGGCGCACCCGGGCGACCTGCTGGACCTCGGCTGCGGCACCGGCTCCCTGTCCCTCCTCGCGGCCGAGCGCCACCACCGGGTGACGGGGGTCGACTTCGCCCCGGCCATGCTGGAGCGCGCCCGGGAGAAACTCGCGGGCCACGACGCCGCGTTCCTCCTCGGGGACGCCGCGGCACCTCCCGTCCCGGCGGCCTCGTACGACGTCGTGCTCGTCCGGCACGTGCTCTGGGCCCTGCCCGATCCCGCGGCCGCGCTGCGGACCTGGGCGGGCCTGCTGCGGCCGGGCGGACGCCTGGTGCTGGTCGAAGGGGTGTGGGGAGAGGTGAGCCCCGCCGGGATCCCCGCGCGGCGCCTTGTCGCCCTGGCGGGGGAGGTCTTCGCGGACGTACGGCACGAGGAGCTGTCGGGCGACGCGCGCCTGTGGGGACGGCCGGTGCGCGACGAGCGGTACGCGGTGGTGGCGGCGGGGCGCTGAGCGGCGCCCGGGGCTGCTCACTCCAGCAGGGCCGGGAGTCCGCCGGCCCGGGCGCACCGCTCCAGGTCGTCCAGGGCGCGGACCGCCGCCTCGGCCGCCGCGGGATCGCGGTCGGCCAGGCCGCTGGCGGCGAACTCGTCCTCGTCCAGGCGCAGCACCTGCGTCCCGTCGGCGGAGACCCACAGGTCGAGATCGAGGTCCTCGCTGACGACCTGGCCGTCGTCCGCGCGCCGGGCGGGCCGGGTGATGTCGCAGTACCAGCCCTTCAGCCGCCCGTCGCCCGCCCGGACCTCCTTGACCGCGTACCAGCGGTCGCGCCAATAGTGCTCCGTGAACACGTCGCCCGGCTCGAAGCGCACGAAGCCGAAGTCGCGCACGCCCGCGCCCGCCCACTCGGCGCGCACGGCGATGTGCGTGCCGTCGTCGGACAGCAGCCGCGCCGGGTAACCGATCTTCGTACGGCCCGCCTTGACGAGCCTGACCTGAACGCCGGCAAGGGGTGCGGGGGTGGGCATGGCGGACCTCCGTCGCTTCGGACTGGTGGGCGGACCGTCCGGCGCCCCGGCGCGTACCGGCCAGGTGCCGGACGCAGGCGATCACGGTCGTGTGCCGCACGCTACGTGCCCGCGCGGGCGGAAGCCTCCGATTTATCCGGGGGCCGGCCGGCCCGGGGCCGGAGGCTGCGGCCGGTGCGGTGCTGCGGGACAATCGGGCGCGTGACCTTGAAGATCCGTATGGACGACAGTGCCGCCCCCTACGAGCAGGTGCGGGCGCAGATCTCCGAGCAGGCCAGGGCCGGGACGCTGCCCGTCGGCCACAAACTGCCCACCGTGCGCGGCCTCGCCGAGGAGCTGGGGCTCGCCGCCAACACCGTCGCCAAGGCGTACCGGGCGCTGGAGGCGGACGGGGTGATCGAGACGCGCGGGCGCAACGGCACGTTCGTCGCCGCCGCCGGGGACGCCGCCGCCCGGGAGGCCGCGCTCGCGGCGCAGGGCTTCGCCGAGCGCGTCCGGCGGCTCGGGCTCTCCGAGGACGCGGCCCTGGCGGCGGCCCGGGACGCGCTCCGCGCGGCGTACGCGTAGCGGCGGCGGCCGCCAGACCGGGCCCTACAGGTAGAGCCCGGCCTCCGCCCCGCCCCGCTGGTCCGGGACCGAGGTCGGCGCGATGCCCCGGCGCAGTGCGTACAGCTCGGCCAGCGTCGCGCCGTCCCGGCCGAGACCCTCCTCCGTGCCGAGCCAGCCGGTCGCCTCGCGGCGGGTCAGCGGGCCCACCTCGATGCGGGCCAGGCAGCGGCCGGGCCGGACCACCGCGGGGTGCAGGCGCTCCAGGTCCTCGTTCGTGGTGACGCCCACCAGGACGTTGCGGCCCTGGCCGAGCAGGCCGTCCGTCAGGTTCAGCAGCCGGGAGAGCGCCTGGCCCGCGGTGTGCTTGGCCTCGCCGCGGATCAGCTCGTCGCAGTCCTCCAGGAGCAGCAGCCGCCAGCGGCCCTTCGCCGTGCCGTCGTCCTCGCCGATCGCGATGTCCATCAGATAGCCGACGTCGGAGAAGAGCCGCTCGGGGTCGAGCACGCAGTCGACCTGGCACCAGTCCCGCCAGGAACGGGCCAGCGTGCGCAGCGCCGACGTCTTGCCCGTCCCCGGCGGGCCGTGCAGCAACAGCAGCCGGCCCGCGACGGACTCGGGGCGCGTCTTCATCAGCTCGTCCAGGGCCGCGGCGACCGGCTCCGTGTAGTTGGACCTGACCTCCTCCCACGTGCCCGCCGAGATCTGCCGCGTCGTGCGGTGCGGGCCGCGCCGCGGCGACACGTACCAGAACCCCATCGTCACGTCCTCCGGCTGCGGCTCCGGCTCGTCGGCGGCGCCTTCGGTCGCCTGGCCGAGCACTTGCTCCGCCAGCTCGGACGTGGTCGCCGTCACCGTCACGTCCGCGCCGCGGTTCCACCGCGAGACCAGCACGGTCCAGCCGTCGCCGCCGGCGAGCGTCGCGCTGCGGTCGTCGTCGCGCGCGGAGCGCAGCACCCGGGCGTCCGGCGGCAGCAGCGTGGCGCCGGCGCGGACCCGTTCGATGTTCTTCGCGCGCGAGTGCGGCTGCTCGCCCGTGGCGAAGCGGCCCAGGAACAGCGCGTCGACGACGTCGGAGGGGGAGTCGCTGTCGTCGACGCCCAGCCGGACGGGGAGCGCGTCGAAGGGGTTCGCAGACATGCCGTCATGATCCGGCACAATCGTGCGGCCCGCACGGAGATTTCCCGAGTGCGTCCGTCAGGGACCGCCCCGGGGCACCCCGGCCGAGCCGCAACACGGCGCCGTTTGCCGAACTTCCGTGTGCGCGAAGCGAGTCGGATCGCCTCCCGGCCCTCCTGCGGCCGCGGTGCGCCCGGATCTCCTGGGTGGACGTCGGCGTCTACGGGCGTAGCGTCCGCAAGTTGAGGGTATGTCATAGCCCTGACATGTACCTGCAATTGAACGCCGGACGAATCCTCGTCCGGAGTACTTCCCGGTAACTCTGTGGCGTGCTACCACAGATGCGGCAGAGATCCTGCTAAGGGAGGTTCCATGAGACGTTTCCGACTTGCGGCATACGTGACCTCGTTCCTCTTCGCCACCGCGGCCGCCCTCACGGGGGCGGGCGCGGCCCAGGCGGCCGGGAGCGCCGCCCCCACCGGCTATGTGGCCCTCGGTGACTCGTACTCCTCCGGAGTCGGCGCCGGCAGCTACGACAGCGCCAGCGGCGACTGCAAGCGCTCCACCAAGGCGTACCCGGCGCTGTGGGCCGCCGCCCACTCACCCTCCAGCTTCAACTTCACCGCGTGCTCGGGTGCCCGTACGGGTGATGTCCTCTCCGGTCAGCTCGGCCCGCTCGGCTCGGGGACCGGCCTGGTCTCCATCAGCATCGGCGGCAACGACGCCGGCTTCGCCGACGTCATGACGACCTGCGTCCTGCAGTCCGAATCCACCTGCATCAACCGGGTCAACCAGGCCCGCGCGTACGTCACCTCGACCCTGCCCGCCAACCTCGACAAGGTGTACACGGCGATCAGCACCAAGGCCCCGGCCGCCCATGTGGTGGTGATCGGCTACCCCCGCTTCTACAAGATCGGCGGCTCCTGCCTCGCGGGCCTGTCCGAGAACGAGCGGTCGGCGATCAACTCGGCCGCCGACCTGATCAACGCCACCACCGCCAAGCGCGCCGCCGACCACGGCTTCACCTTCGGCGACGTGACCTCGACCTTCACCGGCCACGAGATCTGCTCCGGCAGCGCCTGGCTGCACAGCGTGAACTGGACCAACATCGGCGAGTCCTACCACCCCACCGCCGCCGGCCAGTCGGGCGGCTACCTGCCCGTGTTCACGTCCGCGGCCTGACCGCCCCCGGGCACCGTTCAGTACGTGGGTGAACCGGTGGTGGCCCCGCTCGTCGGGGTCACCACCTCACAAGTGAGCGCATAAGCCACATAGTTGGACGTCACCGCGACCGGGCTGCGCACCTCGACGCGGATCCGGTTGTGCAGCGTCGCGCCCTGTTCGTACGCCGTCTGCACGGTGTCGACCGTACGGCTGCGCGACGAGCCCGCGGCGAAGTGCAGGGTCTTCCAGCCCGGATCGGACGGCTGCCCGCTCTCGGTGACCCAGCGGTACGCGACCTCGGCCGGGGCCCGGCCCACGGTGACCGTCGCCGCGAAGGCCGGGGCCCGGTCCGCGGGCGGTGGACACCCGCCGCTGTAACTGCCGCGCACGGCGCGCACGCTGACCCGCACCGACTGGACCGGCGTGGTGGTGTGCCCGCCGCCGCCCGAACTCCCCTTCCCGGAAGCCTTGCCGTCACCCGTTTCCGTGTCGCTCGTGCTGCCGGGACCTGCGCCGGGACCCGGGCCGTCGCTCGCGGTGGTCTCGCCCGGGCTCGCGCCGCCGCCCCGGGAGCCGGTGTCGCCGCTCGCCCCCGCCGTGCCGCCGCCCCCGCCGCCGTCCTGGCTGAGCAGCGCGTAGGTGAGACCGCCGACGGCGAGCAGCAGCACGACGATCGCGGCCACCAGCACCAGGGGCGTGCGGCGCGCGGACCGGCGGCCCGCGCCGTCGGAGGTGTCCGTCGCCGGACCGGTCCGGTCCGGGACCGGGTGCGCGAGCGGCGTGGGCGGCGTGTCCGGCAGCCGCAGCGAGGTCTGCGTCGGCAGGGTCGAGACCGGCGACGCCGCCGCGGCGCGGCCGGGCGGGGTGCCGCCCGCGCCGATGAGCCGCAGATCGCGTTCGGTGTCCGCCGCGCCGGCCCGCGCCGCCGGGTCCTTGCGCAGCAGCCCCTCGATGACGGGGGTGAGCGGACCGGCCCGGCGCGGCGGCGGCAGCTCCTCGTCGACGACGGCCCGCAGCGTGCTCAGCGGGGTGTCCTGGCGGAACGGCGAGTGCCCCTCGACGGCCGCGTACAGCAGCACTCCGAGGGACCACAGGTCGGACTGGGGGCCCGGCGCGCGACCCAACGCCCGCTCGGGTGCGAGGAATTCGGGCGAGCCGATGATCTCGCCGGTCATCGTCAGGGCCTGGGTGCCCTCGACCGTGGCGATGCCGAAGTCGGTGAGCACGACCCGGCCGTCGTTCGACAGCAGCACGTTGCCCGGCTTCACGTCACGGTGCAGCACCCCGGCGTCGTGCGCGGCCCGCAGCGCGGCCAGCACCTCGGCGCCGACGTGCGCGGCGCGCCGCGGGACCATGGGGCCCTCGGCGTCGAGCTGGTCGGCGAGGGTGAGCCCGCGCACCAGCTCCATGACGATCCACGGCCGGCCGTCGTCGGTGGCGACGTCGTAGAGCGTCACCACGTTGCGGTGCGCGATACGGGCCGCGGCCCAGGCCTCCCGCTCCAGGCGCGCGTACAGCCGCTCGACATCGGCCGCCGGCAGCCCGGCCGGTGCCCGCACCTCCTTGACGGCGACCTCACGGCCGAGCACCTCGTCGCGCGCCCGCCAGACCGTGCCCATCCCGCCGGCGCCGAGTGGTTCGGTCAGCCGGTACCGTCCCGCGACCACACGCTCACTCACGGGTGCCCCCATTCGCGGCAAGACGAGTCCGCACGACAAGTCTGAACAAAAGTAGCTCAACGGAGCGCGGTTGCGGCCCCCTTGGGAATCGGTCGCGGGCGGATCCACCGCACGTGAGATGGGCCACGTCCGCGCCGCGCCGGCCCTTGACGCGGCGCGCGCCCGGGTGCCGCCTCGCCCGATACCGCCCGTTCCCGGCCGTGCCGCCCGGTCGGGGACCCTCGACACGCCGTCAGCGGCCCCCGGCTTGACGGCGGGCATCCGTTCACTCGCTGTGACGAACCTGTCCGGCGGCGGCGCGCAGAGCCCGAAAAGTGCCCAGCTTGTCCAACTCGCCCTGGAATCAGTCGTATTCGGAGAGTAATCAGTAGAAGGGCGTCAACCACCCGCCGGATGTGGTGAATCGTGCGACCGGGATACACGAGTGTCCCGATGGGGCGATAGGGTTAACCTGCCCGGGCCGGGTGCCCTCGTATGGGTGGGGAGTGACATGGAACAGATAACAGTGCGCAGCAGGCCTCGTGTGCCTGCGATCACGTGCGGGAGCAGCGCGACCAGTTCGCGTCTCGACCGCCATCTCTCGGTGCTCGGCGGTCCTGCCGTCCCGCAGCGCGAGGTGGCGGAGGCGACGACGCTGATGCGTGAGCTGACCGCACGTGACACGGCGCACAAGCGTGGCGGGAGCGCCGCGCGGATGCGGCGGGTCTCGCTCTTCGCGCCACTGCGGCGACTGCGCCGCACGTTGTTCGGCGGCCGCTGACAGGCCGCCCGTCCAGCGGGTACGGGGCCCGCATCCGAACTCCACGCCGTCCGGCGTTACCGCCGCGCATCTTCGCGACCGTCATCCCCACGGCACCGCGGCGGGCGCCCCGGCAGCGGAGTCCGGGTGCGGGCCCTCGTGCTGTCCGGCCTGGTCCGGGCCGGACCTGATCAGTGGCCGGCCCGCGCGCAGCGGCGGACCGCGAGCGGCACGGACAGCAGGAGCAGGGCCGCGCACCACGCCAGCGCCCCGGCCACCGGGTGCGCCACCGGCCAGGACGCGCCGTGCGGCACCGGCGCGCTGCCGGTCAGCTCGCGAACGGCCGTGCACACGGCGCTGATCGGATTCCACTCGGCGAGCGTGCGCACCCAGCCGGGCATCCCCGCGGTCGGGAGGTAGGCGTTCGACAGCAGCGGCAGCATGAACGTCGCGCTGCCCAGCTGCCCCGCAGCCTCCTCGCTGCGCGAGACGACGCCGAGCAGGATGCCGAGCCACGTGGCGGCGAACCGGAAGAGCAGCAGCAGCCCGAACGCGGCCAGGGCGCCCGGCGCCCCGCCCTCGATCCGCCACCCCATCGCGAGCCCCACCGCGACCAGCGGGACCAGGCCGGCCGTGGCCGTCACCAGATCGGCGGCGGACTGCCCGAGCGGCACGGCGGCCCGGCTCATCGGCAGCGTGCGGAACCGGTCCATCACGCCGCGGTGCGTGTCCTGGGCCGCCGTGAACATCCCGGTCATGATCCCGTTGGCCGCCGTCGCCACCAGCATGCCGGGGACGAGGTAGGCCCGGTAGTCGCTGCCCGGCATCGCCAGGGCGCCGCCGAAGACGTACCCGAAGAAGAGCAGGAAGACGACCGGCATCGTCTGCGTCATGACCGGGATCGCCGGAGCGTGCCGGATGCGCTGGAGGTGGCGGCCCACCAGGGCCGTGCCGTCGTACAGAAGTGCGGTGCTCATACGGCGCTCTCCCGGGTCTCGTGGTGGGTGCGGGTCAGTCGCAGGAACACTTCGTCCAGCGTTGGCGGGCGCAGGGTGACGTCCGTCAACGGGACGCCGGACGCGTCGAGTTCGCGCACGACGCGGGGGAGTGTGAGGGCCGGGTCGAGGACGACCGCGCCGGCCGTGCGCCGCTCGGGATCGAGCCGGGGCCGCGCCCCGGTGAGCTGGTCGAGGACGACGGCGGCGGCGTGCAGCGCCTGCTCGCCCGCGTCGTCCGGCACGACGACCTCCGCGTAGTGCCCGATCTGCGCCTTGAGCGCGGCCGGGGTGCCCGAGTGGGCGGCGCGGCCCGCGTCGATCAGCACGACCTCGTCGGCGAGCTGATCGGCCTCCTCCAGGTACTGCGTGGTCAGCAGCACGGTGGTGCCCGCGCGGGCCAGTTCGCGGACCGCGCCCCAGATCCCGTTCCTGCTGTGCGGGTCGAGGCCGGTGGTCGGCTCGTCGAGGAAGAGCACGGCGGGCCGGGTGAGCAGGCTCGCCGCGAGATCGAGGCGGCGGCGCATGCCGCCGGAGCAGGTGCGGGCCGGCCGGTCCGCGACCTCGGTGAGCGCGAACCGCTCGATCAGCTCGTCGGCCCGGGACCGCGGGGCGCGCAGCAGCCGGGCGAACAGCCGCAGGTTCTCCCGGCCGGTCAGGTCCCCGTCCACCGACGCGTACTGCCCGGTGACGCCGATGCTGCGGCGCACGGCGTCGGGGGCGGCCGCGATGTCGTGCCCCGCGACCCGGGCGGTGCCGGCGTCCGGGCGCAGCAGCGTCGTCAGCAGCCGCACCGCCGTCGTCTTCCCGGCCCCGTTCGGCCCGAGCAGACCGCAGACCGTGCCCGCCCGCACCGCCAGATCGAGGCCCCGCAGGGCGTGCACGGCTTTAACGCCCGTGCCGAAGCGCTTCTCCAGACCTTCACTAAGTACAGCGTACGTAGAAGTCATGGCGTCACCATAGCGCACTACGTACGCCGTACGTAACTACGATGGAGGGCGAGGTGATGATCCATGGCGGTCCGACCGTCCGAACCCGAAGTGATCTGGGCGCGCCCCGAGCGCGCCGGCCGCGGCCCCCGGCCCGCGCACAGCCGGGCCGACATCGCGGCCGCGGCCGTCCGGGTGGCCGACGCGGAGGGGATCGACGCGGTGTCCATGCGGAAGATCGCCGCGGAGCTGGACATGGGCACGATGTCGCTCTACAACTACGTGCCGCGCAAGGAGGACCTGTACGAGCTGATGGTCGACGCCGTCAGCGGTGAGTACGCCTACCCCGAGCCGACCGGTGACTGGCGCGCGGACGTCCTGGCCCTGGCCCGCCAGACCCGGGCGCTCATGCACCGCCACCCCTGGCTGCCGCGGCTGATGTCCCCGGTCTACGGCTTCAGCCCGAACGCGCTCACGTACCTGGAGTACTGCCTGCGCTGCCTGGACCCGCTGGAGCGGCCCTACGGCACGAAGATGGAGCTCATCGCCGCCGTGACGAGTGTCGTGACGACGTACGTCGCCAACGAGATCGCCACCGAGGAGCGGACGCGGTCACTGCCGTGGAGCGCCGAGCAGGAACAGGCGGTGCGGATCGGGTATTTGGGCGGGCAGGTGGCGTCGGGGCGGTATCCGCGGCTCGCGGCGGCGTTCACCGAGGACTCCGGGCCGATCGACCTGGAGGCGGTGTTCGAGCGGGCGCTGCGGCGGGTGGTGGAAGGGTTTGTGGCGGCGGGGTGAGGCGGGCCGGGGTGGGCTGCTGCTCGCCGTGGTGGCGTACTTGGTGGGTGGCCGCGGGCCGGTGGGGCTTCTCGCGCAGTTCCCCGCGCCCCTGAAAGGCGCACTTCGTGCGCCCTCCTGGGCGGCGGCGAAGCCGCATGGTCCAGGGGCGCGGGGAACTGCGCGACCGGCCCCCACTCGCCCGCGGTGTCACAAGAACGCGAACTGGCCGCCCGGGCCTTCCTCGGGCTGGTCGAGGACCGTGGCCGGGCGGCGGGCGCCGGCCGGGACCGGGAGCACCCCGGCGCGGCGCAGCTGGTGCGGGCCGATGAGCGTGCCGACCCCCGTCCGCAACTCCCGCTGGAGCGGGGCGAGATCGGCCAGGAGTGTCAGCACGGTCACGAGTTCGAGCAGCTCGGACGTCCACGGCTGCGGCCACGTCGCCGGGCGCACCGCCGCCAGCGTGCCCGGCTCGGCCGGCGTGGTGCGGCGGGCGAACCACCGCTCCAGGACCCGGACCCCGCTGACGTGGAAGTCCCAGGCCGCCGCCGGGACCGGCGCGATGCGTCCCTCGCCGACGAGCAGGGCCTCCTCCTCGCGGTCGTAGAGCAGCTCGGTGGGGCGGGCCGGCAGCGCCGCGCGCACGTAGGGGCGGCGGCCGCCGGGCAGTCTGGGCCGCTCGGCGCCGGAGCCGCGCCGGTGCAACCACAGCACGCGGCGGCCGAGTTCGACCCCGCGGGACCACACCTCCGGGTCCGCCGGGAGCGGCACCCGGCACTCCTTGGCGTCCCTGTCGCCCGCCGCCAGCACCCAGGCGGCCAGTTCCCCGGCGGTCACCGCACGGCCGTACACCTCCGCGAGGTGGGCGAGCAGGCCGGGGGTGACGTTGGGCTCCGTGCCGCCGGGGCGCCGGTAGAGCGGGCGGATCCGGCCCGGCCGCCCGGCGGGGGAGCGGCCCTCGGGCAGCACGGCGCAGGCCAGCACCGCGGGGCCGCCCGCGTCGGGGACGTACCCCTGCTCGACGAGGAAGAGCTGCCGGTCGTCGGCGACCCGCCACAGCTCGGGCCGGGCCACGTCGATCAGCCGCTGGTCGGGGATGAGCCACTGTTCGTCGAAGGGTCCGTGCAGCACCCGCACCGGCTCCGGGCACGGACCGGCGGCCCGTGCCAGCGGATCCGTCCCCGCGCGCTGCCCCGGCAGTTGGGCGGCGGCCATGTGCAGGGTCCGGGCGCGCGACGGTTCGAGCAGCGCCTCGCGCCGGTCCTGCGGCGCGGTGACCAACGCCTTCCAGCGGGCCTTCAGCGACGCGGCGTCCGGCGCGAGGGGCCAGCCCCGGCCCAGCCGCAGCGGCGCCACGGACCACGGCATGAGGTCCGCGAGCGGCACGGTGTCGGTCAGCGGCCCGTCGTTCGTCACGCCCGGCATGGTACGTCGCCTCCAGGGCGGGTCAGTCGGCGTCCAGCGTCACCGTGAACGAGAAGCGGTCCCCGCGGTAGTGGATGACCGCGACGTCCAGTACCTGCCCCTCCTCGTCGTACGTGATGCCCGTGTAGTGCAGGATCGGGCTGAGCAGCGGGACCCTCAGCAGCCGGGCCGTCTCCGGGTCGGCGAGGCGGGCCGCCACCGAGTCGGTGATCCGGCTGATCCGCACGCCGACCCCGTCCCGCAGCACCTTCGTCATCGGCCAGCGCGCCAGGTCCGCCACGTCGAGCCGCGCGCCGAGCTCCGGCCGCACGTAGTTGCGGGCGTGGTTGGTCGGCTCGCCCGTCTCCTCGTCGCAGCGCAGCCGGTGGTAGGTGGCGACGGAGCCGACGCCCGGGAACAGGTCGGCGTAGGCCACCGGGACCGGCGCCGTGCCGTGCGCGAGCAGCTCGGTCGTCATCCCGGACTGCTGGGCCACGATCGCGTCGACGGAGCCGAGCAGCCGCACCGGCGCGCCCTGCCGGGCCGCCGGCTCGATGAACGTGCCGCGGCGCCGGTGCCGCGAGATGAGTCCCTCGTCCTCCAGCTCCTTCAGGGCCTGGCGCATGGTCAGGACGGAGACCCCGTAGTGCCCCGCGAGCTGCTCCTCGGTGGGCAGCCGCAGCGGGTCCTGCGGGGAGCGGCCGAGTATGGAGGCGCGCAAGGACTGCGACACCTGATACCAGAGCGGCAGCTTGCGGTTCAGGACGATCGAGTCCGGGGCGAATGACGTCACGGGGTTATCCGTATCTGGCGGGGGCGTTCAGTGCAATGTGCGGGGCGGGTGCGCCGGTTCGTGTGCCGGGTTTCTGTGGCGCGGGCGGCTGCCGGCCGGTGGGGCTTCTCGCGCAGTTCCCCGCGCCCTGGAGCATGCGGCTCCGCCGCAGCCCCGTCTCAGGGGCGCGGGGAACTGCGCGACCGGCCACGACGCACCGTCAGCCGCCGACGAGACCGCCACCCGGCAGACGGGACCGCGCAGCCCTATCCCGGGAAATGACGCTCAAGGCCGAGCCACACCTCGTCATAGCCGCGCTGCAAGTGCCCCGCGTCGCGGGCCTGCGGCGCCACCGTGATCGGCCACCGCGTCTCGAACATGAACGCCAGCCCGTCATCGACCCGCTGCGGCACCAGCTCCGCCGCGCTCGCCCGGTCGAACGTCTCCCGGTCGGGCCCGTGCGCCGACATCATGTTGTGCAGCGAGCCCCCGCCGGGCACGAACCCGGCGGCCTTCGCGTCGTAGGCGCCGTCGATGAGGCCCATGTACTCGCTCATCACGTTCCGGTGGAAGTACGGCGGCCGGAACGTGTCCTCGCCGACCAGCCAGCGCGGCGCGAAGACCACGAAGTCCACGCCCGCGAGGCCCGGGGTGTCCGAGGGTGACGTCAGCACCGTGAAGATCGACGGGTCCGGGTGGTCGTAGGAGATCGTGCCGAGCACGTTGAAGCGGTGCAGGTCGTACACGTACGGGACGTGGTTGCCGTGCCAGGCGACGACGTCGAGCGGGGAGTGGTCGTAGGTGGCGCTCCAGAGGTTGCCGCAGAACTTGTTGACGACCTCCACCGCGCGCGGCGCCGCCCCGTCGTCCTCGTACGCGGCGACCGGGGCCCTGAAGTCCCGGGCGTTCGCCAGGCCGTTGGCACCGATCGGGCCGAGGTCGGGGAGGCGCAAGGGCGCACCGTAGTTCTCGCACACGTACCCGCGGGCGGTCTCGTCGAGCAGCTCGACCCGGAAGCGCACCCCGCGCGGGATCAGCGCGACCTCGCCCGGCGCGGCGGCGAGCAGGCCGAATTCGGTGCGCAGCAGCAGGCCGCCGGCTTCCGGCACGATCAGCAGCTCGCCGTCGGCGTCGCTGAACACCCGGTCCGTCATGGGGGAGTCGGCGTGGTAGAGGTGCACGGCCATGCCGGTGCGCTGCGTCGCGTCGCCGTTGCCGCCGAGCGTCCACAGGCCGGCCAGCCAGTCCGTGCCGGGCGCGGGCGCGGGCAGCGGGTCCCAGCGCCGCCGGTTGGGATCGGGCACGGCCTCCGTGAAGGGGGCGGTGCGCAGGGCACCGTTGTCCACGCGGGTGAACTCCGGGTGCGCCGCCGACGGGCGGATCCGGTACAGCCACGAACGGCGGTTGTGCGCGCGGGGCTCGGTGAAGGCGGTGCCGCTGAGCTGCTCCGCGTAGAGGCCGAGCGGGGCGCGCTGCGGCGCGTTGCGCCCCACGGGCAGGGCGCCCGGCACCGCCTCCGAGGCGTGCTCGTTCCCGAAACCGGACAGATAGGCCAGACCCTCGGCCTGCTTGCGGACGTCGCCGCTCATCTTCGCTCCCTCGTCCCTGATTCCTATGCTCAACCGTAGGATTCGGTGCCACCCCGCGCAAGAGGTTCTCCGCGTCGCGGACTCCTCCCCGGGAGGGATCCGTGAACGTGAGCGTTGCTCTACTGTCC
This sequence comes from Streptomyces sp. NPDC006552, assembly GCF_040611655.1. Taxonomy (NCBI): domain Bacteria; kingdom Bacillati; phylum Actinomycetota; class Actinomycetes; order Kitasatosporales; family Streptomycetaceae; genus Streptomyces; species Streptomyces sp. NPDC006552. The sequence continues at coordinate 80,662 of NZ_JBEXOS010000019.1, read as the reverse complement.
CGGTCATGTCCAGGACACCGTGCGCCCGTGCCACGGCCGCCCTCCTGGCGTGCGCCGTGCTGACGGGGCTCGCCGGGTGCGGCGGCGACGCCGACCGGCCCCGGCGGGCCGGCACGCTCCTCGACCGCACCGACGACGAGGGCCACCGGTACCGGCAGGTCCGCGGCGAGGGCGCGCCGGAGGTCGCCGTCGTCGTCCAGCCGGACGCCGACCCGGCGCGCGGCTGGTACCTGCGGGTGCGCGTCCGCCACTTCCGGCTCAGCCCCGCGGGCACCCCGGCCGTGGCCGTGCGGGGCCGCGGCTACGTCCAGCTCTCGCTGGACGGCCATCGCCTCTCCCGGCTGCGCGGCGCCGCCTACCGGCTGCCCGCCGCCCGGCTCAGCCGCGGCACGCACCACGTCACCGCCCGCCTCCACGCCGACGACCACACCGTCTGGGCGGTCGAGGGGAAACCGGTCGAGGCCACCGCCGACCTGACCGCCTCCGGCGCCGAGGCGGCCCCCGTAGGCTGACCGGCATGCCCCATCCCACGTCCCTGCGCCGCACACCCGTCCAGCAGCGCAGCGCCGAGCGGCTCGGCCGGATCCTCGACGCCTGCGCCCGGCTCCTCGACGAAGCGGGGTACGACGAGCTGAGCACCCGGACCGTCGCGGCCCGCGCCGACGTGCCGATCGGCTCCGTGTACCGCTTCTTCGGCAACAAGCGCGCCCTGGTCGACGCCCTGGCCCAGCGCAACCTGGAGCGGTACGCCGAGCGCGTCGCCGAGCGGCTCGGGACCATCGCCGCGGACGACTGGCGCGCCGCCATGGACGCCGTCCTCGACGAGTACCTCGCCATGAAGCGCACGGCGCCCGGCTTCGCCCTCGTCGACTTCGGTACGCAGATCCCCGTCGGCGCCCCCGACGCCGACCCCAACCACCGCGTCGCCGACACCCTCACCGGCCTCCTCGCCCCGCACCTGGGCCGCACGCCCGACGCCGCCCTGCGCCGCGCCTTCCTGGTCGCCGTCGAGGCCGCGGACGCCCTGGTCCGACTCGCGTTCCGCCTCGACGCGGCCGGAGACGAACGGATCATCGAGGAGACCCGGCAACTGCTCCGGGCGTACCTGGGGCGCGTCCTCGACTGACCGGGCCCCGGCCGGACCGGCCGGGGAAGGCGCGACGGGCCGGTCCCGTCCCGCCGATCGCCTCCCCCTCCTCCATACCGCTCGGTATGCTCATCGCCTGTCCGCCCGTCCCGCCGTGCCCCACGCCTCGTTCCGGGAGACGCCATGCCCCGTACCGCCCTGCGTATCTGCCCGCTCTGCGAAGCGACCTGCGGACTCAGCCTCACCATCGAGGGGACCCGGGTCACCGGGGCCCGCGGCGATCGTGACGACGTGTTCAGCCGCGGGTTCATCTGCCCCAAGGGCGCCTCCTTCGGCGCCCTCGACGCCGACCCCGACCGGCTCACCCGGCCCCTCGTCCGCAAGGACGGGCGGCTCCAAGAGGTCGACTGGGACGAGGCGTTCGACGCCGTGGCCGCCGGCGTGCGGCCCCTCGTCGAGCGCTACGGGCCGGACAGCGTCGGCGTCGTCCTCGGCAACCCGAACGTGCACACCATGGCCGGTGCCCTCTACCCGCCGCTCCTGCTCGGCGCCCTGCGCACCCGCAACCTCTTCACCGCCTCCACCGTCGACCAGATGCCCAAGCACGTCTCCAGCGGACTGCTCTTCGGCGACGCGAACGCCATCCCGGTCCCCGACCTCGACCGCACCGACCACCTCCTGATCCTCGGCGCCAACCCGCTGGAGTCCAACGGCAGCCTGTGCACCGCCCCGGACTTCCCCGGCCGGCTCAAGGCCCTGCGCGCCCGCGGCGGCACGCTCACCGTCATCGACCCGCGCCGCACCCGCACCGCCCGGCTGGCCGACCGCCACCTCGCCGTCCGGCCCGGCACGGACGCCCTGCTGCTCGCCGCCGTCGCGCACGTCCTCTTCGAGGAGAAGCTGGCCGACGTCGGACCCCACCTCGCCGACCACGTGCAGGGACTCGACGAACTGTCCGACGCACTGCGGGAGTTCACCCCCGAGGCCGTCGCCGCCCGCTGTGACATCCCGGCCGCCACCGTGCGCGTCCTCGCCCGGGAACTCGCCGCGGCCCCCACCGCCGCCGTCTACGGCCGCGTCGGCAGCACCACCGTCGCCTTCGGCACCGAGGCGAGCTGGCTCGTCGACGTCCTGAACATCCTCACCGGCAACCTCGACAAGCCCGGCGGCGCCCTCTTCCCGCTCTCCGCCACCGCCCCGGCGCCCCGCCCGGCCGGCCCCGGCAAGGGCTTCGCCCTCGGCCGCTGGCACAGCCGCGTCTCCGGGCACCCCGAGGCCAAGGGAGAGCTGCCGCTCGCCGCGCTCGCCGAGGAGATCGACACCCCGGGCGAGGGTGCCGTGCGGGCCGTCGTCGCCATCGCCGCCAACCCGGTCCTCTCCGCCCCCGACGGCGACCGCCTCGACGCGGCGCTGGCCTCGCTCGACTTCATGGTCAGCGTCGACCCGTACCTGAACGAGACGTCCCGCCACGCCCACGTCGTGCTGCCGCCGCCCCCGCCGTCCCGAAGCGCCCACTTCGACTTCGCGTTCAACGCCTTCGCCATCCGCAACCAGGCCCGCTACACCCCGGCCGCCGTCCCCCTCCAGGACGGGCAGCCCGACGAGTGCGCGGTGCTGGCCCGCCTCGTCCTCGCGGTGGGCGGCCGGCACGGCGCACCGGCCGGCACCGTGGACGAGACGGTCATCGCGGCCACCCTCGCCAAGGCCGTCACCACCCCGCACTCGCCCGTCCTCGGGGCCGACCCCGAGCGGCTCGCCCGCGAACTCACCGGCCGCACCGGACCCGAGCGCCGCCTCGACATGATGCTGCGCCTCGGCCCCTACGACCTCACCCTCGACGACCTGCTCGCCCAGCCGCACGGCATCGACCTGGGCCCCCTGGAGCCGCGGCTGCCCGCCCTCCTGAAGACCCGCAGCGGCCGGATCGAACTGTTGCCGCGGCCGATCGCCGACGACCTGCCGCGGCTGCGCCGGGAGCTGAGCCGGAAGGAGGAGGGGCTCGTCCTCGTCGGGCGGCGCCATCTGCGCTCCAACAACAGCTGGATGCACAACATCCCCGCCCTGACCGGCGGCTCCAACCGCTGCACCCTCCAGGTCCACCCCGACGACGCCGCCCGGATCGGCCTGACCGACGAAGCGCCCGCGCGCGTACGGGCGGCCGGCGGCGAGGTGGTGGCGCCGGTGGAGGTGACGGACGCCGTGCGGCCCGGCGTCGTCAGCCTGCCGCACGGCTGGGGCCACGACCGCCCCGGGACCCGGCTCGGCGTCGCGGCACAGGACCCGGGCGTCAACGTCAACCAGCTCCTCGACGGGCGCCTGCTCGACCCGCTCTCCGGCACCGCCGTGCTCAACGCGCTGCCCGTCGAGGTCACGGCGGTCGAGGCGGCCCCGCCCATACCATCGTGACCTGGAGTTTTGCGCTTATTGCTCGGGCGTCAACATCTTGTTAACGCTCGCGCCACGCCCCTAACGTCGCGCTGACCGCCACTCCCGGGCGGCAGTTCAACGGCGAACGTAGGGACCCACTCCATGCTGACCATCCTCGGATTCGTCATGATCGCCACCTTCCTGGTGCTGATCATGATGAAGAAGGTGTCGCCGATCGCGGCGCTCGTGCTCATCCCCGCGCTCTTCTGCGTCCTGGTGGGCAAGGGGGCGCACCTCGGCGACTACGTCATCGCGGGCATCGGCGACCTCGCGCCCACCGCGGCGATGCTGATGTTCGCGATTCTCTACTTCGGCGTGATGATCGACGTCGGCCTCTTCGACCCGGTCGTCCGCGCCATCCTGCGCTTCGCCAAGGCCGACCCCGTCCGCATCGTCGTCGGCACCGCCGTGCTCGCCGCGATCGTCTCCCTGGACGGCGACGGCTCCACCACCTTCATGATCACCGTCTCGGCGATGTACCCGCTCTACAAGCGGCTGAAGATGAGCCTCGTCGTGCTGACCGGTGTCGCCGCGACCGCCAACGGCGTGATGAACACCCTGCCCTGGGGCGGCCCCACCGCCCGCGCCGCCACGGCCCTGAAGGTCGACGCGAGCGACATCTTCGTCCCCATGATCCCGGCGCTCGCCACCGGACTCGTCTGCGTCCTCCTGCTCGCCTACGTCCTCGGGCGCCGCGAGCGCACCCGGATCGGGTACCTCTCCCTGGACTCGGTGGTCGAGGAGACCGTGAGCGAGGGCGCCGCCGGGAAGGTCCTGGTCGGCGCGGGCGGCGGCACCGGCACGGCGGCCACCGGCGGCGGCGACACCGCCACCGCGTACGCGAACGAGGACGGCGAGACCTTCGCCGGGCTCGACCCGCACCGCGCGACCCTGCGCCCCCGGCTGTACTGGTTCAACGCGCTGCTCACCGTGGTCCTGCTCACCGCGATGATCATGGAGCTGCTGCCGATCCCGGTCCTCTTCATGCTCGGCGCCGCGCTCGCCCTCTCCGTCAACTTCCCGCACATGCGGGACCAGAAGGCCCGGATCGGCGCCCACGCCGAGAACGTCCTGAACGTCTCCGGCATGGTCTTCGCCGCCGCCGTCTTCACCGGCGTCCTCCAGGGCACCGGCATGGTCGACCACATGGCCGAGTGGGTCGTGAGCGGCATCCCCGACTGGATGGGCCCGCACATGGCCCTGGTCACGGGCGTCCTGTCGATCCCCTTCACCTACTTCATGTCCAACGACGGCTTCTACTTCGGCATCGTGCCGGTCCTCGCCGAGGCCGGGAACGCGCACGGTGTCTCCACCCTGGAGATCGCCCGCGCCTCCCTCGTCGGCCAGCCGCTGCACATGTCGAGCCCGCTGGTCCCGGCGGTGTACGTGCTGGTGGGCATGGCGAAGGTCGAGTTCGGCGACCACACCCGGTTCACCGTGAAGTGGGCCGCGCTGACCGCCCTGGTGGTTCTCGGCGCCGGTCTGCTGTTCGGGATCGTGTGAGGAAGGTGCCGTGACGCACGCGCCCAGCGGAAGCCGCGGCTGGCTGCTCCGTCTCGTCCTCGCCTTCGGCTTCGCGCAGGCGGCGGTCTCCATGGCCCGGCCCGCCGTCTCCTACCGGGCCCTCGCGCTCGGCGCCGACGAACGGGCCGTCGGCGTCATCGCCGGGGTCTACGCGCTCCTGCCGCTGTTCGCCGCGGTCCCGCTGGGCCGCCGTACCGATCACGGCCGCTGCGCCCCGCTGCTGCCGGCCGGTGTCGTCCTGATCTCCGGCGGCTGCGCGCTGAGCGGCCGCGCGGACTCCCTGCCGGCGATGGCCGCCTGGAGCGGCGTGATGGGCCTCGGTCACCTCTGCTTCGTCATCGGCGCCCAGTCGATCGTGGCGCGCCAGTCCGCCCCGGACGAACAGGACCGCAACTTCGGCCACTTCACCATCGGCGCCTCCCTCGGCCAGCTCGTCGGGCCCGTCGCCGCGGGCGCCCTGATCGGCGGCCCGGACCGGGCGGGCACCAGCGCGCTCGCGCTGCTGGTCGCGGCGGGCGGTTGCGCGGCAGCGTTCACGTCGCTGTGGCGCATCGAGTTCCGCCGTACGCCGACACGGGCGCGGCCGGGTGAGCGCAGCCCCACCCGCGTCCCCGTCCACCGCATCCTGCGCACCCGGGGCGTTCCCGGCGGCATCTTCGTCAGCCTCTCCGTACTCTGCGCGACCGACGTCCTCACCGCCTACCTCCCGGTCGTCGGCGAGGACCGGGGCATCGCCCCCTCCGTCGTCGGTGTCCTGCTGAGCCTGCGCGCGGGCGCCACGATCGCCTGCCGTCTGGTGATGACCCCGCTGATCAACTGGCTCGGCCGGTCCGCGCTGACCGCCACGACCTGCCTGGCGGCCGCCGTGCTGTGCGCGGGCATCGCCCTGCCCGTCCCCGTCTGGGGCCTCGGCGCGATGCTGGTCCTGCTCGGCTTCTGCCTCGGGGTCGGCCAGCCGCTGTCGATGACGACGGTCGTGCAGGCGGCCCCGCCGGAAGCCCGCTCCACCGCCCTGGCCCTGCGCCTGACCGGCAACCGCCTCGGCCAGGTCGCGGCGCCCGCGTCGGCGGGCCTGATCGCCGGGGTGGCGGGCACGGCGGCCCCGTTCGTGATGCTGGGCGGCCTGCTGCTGGTGGCGGCGGCCTGCGGCTTCCGGGCCGCGTCGGTGAAGCGCCCCGAAGGGGCGCGGGGGACGGCGCGAGCGACCACGACGGGTCAGGCACCCGCCGACGAGGCCGAGGCCGGCCACGGCGCGCCGGCGCGACCCGCCCGATCACCCCGCCGAGCCCCGCGCGGGAACACGTGACCCACGTCTCTGGCGCCCCAAAACTATCGCCGCTAGTTTAGGACGCGGACAGACGAACGGCGAGCGAGGGAGTGCCATGCGGGCCCACGACGGCATGTACATCGGCGGCGAGTGGCGGCCCGCCGCGGGCGGCGACACCATCGCGGTCGTCAACCCGGCCGACGAGAAGGTGATCGGCCACGTCCCCGCGGGGACCGCCGAGGACATCGACGCCGCCGTCCGCGCCGCCCGTGCCGCCTTCCCGGGCTGGGCCGCGACCCCGCCCGCCGAGCGCGCCGCGCGGATCGCCGCGCTCCGGGACGTCCTGGTGGCCCGCAAGGACGAGATCGCGGAGACGGTCACCGCCGAGCTGGGCGCCCCGCTGCCGTTCTCGCAGACCGTGCACGCGGGCGTACCGGTCCTCGTCGCGGGCTCGTACGCCGAACTCGCCGCCACCCACCCCTTCGAGGAGAAGGTCGGCAACTCCACGGTCTACGCCGAGCCGGTCGGCGTCGTCGGCGCCATCACGCCCTGGAACTACCCGCTCCACCAGATCGTCGCCAAGGTCGCCCCGGCGCTCGCCGCCGGCTGCGCCGTCGTCCTCAAGCCGGCCGAGGACACCCCGCTGACCGCCCAGCTCTTCGCGGAGGCGGTCGACGAGGCCGGGCTGCCCGCGGGCGTCTTCAACCTCGTCACCGGCCTCGGCCCGGTCGCCGGTCAGGCGCTCGCCGAACACGCCGACGTCGACCTGGTCTCCTTCACCGGCTCCACCGCGGTCGGCCGGCAGATCGGCGCGACGGCGGGCGCGGCCGTCAAGCGCGTCGCCCTCGAACTCGGCGGCAAGTCGGCCAACGTCATCCTGCCCTCCGCCGACCTCGTCAAGGCGGTCAACGTCGGCGTCGCCAACGTCATGGGCAACTCCGGCCAGACGTGCAGCGCCTGGACCCGGATGCTCGTGCACACCTCGCAGTACGACGAGGCGGTCGAACTCGCCGCGGCCGCCGCCGCCAAGTACGGCGACCGCATCGGCCCGCTCGTCAACGCCAAGCAGCAGGCGCGGGTGCGCGGGTACATCGAGAAGGGCGTCGAGCAGGGCGCCCGCATCGTGGCGGGCGGCCCCGAAGCCCCGCGCGAGCAGGGCTACTTCGTCCAGCCCACCGTCTTCGCCGACGTCACCCCGGACATGGCCATCGCCCAGGAGGAGATCTTCGGCCCGGTCGTCTCCCTCATCCGGTACGAGGACGAGGACGACGCCGTCCGGATCGCCAACGGCACCGTGTACGGCCTCGCGGGCGCCGTCTGGGCCGGCGAGGAGGCGGAGGCCGTCGCCTTCGCGCGCCGCATGGACACCGGGCAGGTCGACATCAACGGGGGACGCTTCAACCCCCGTGCCCCGTTCGGCGGTTACAAGCAGTCCGGCGTCGGCCGCGAGCTGGGCGCCCACGGCCTGTCCGAGTACCTCCAGACGAAGTCCCTTCAGTTCTGAGCCCACTCCAGGGAGTTGCGCCATCATGGTCCGCGCCGCAGTACTGCCCGCCGTCGGCTCTCCGCTGGAGATCACCGGCATCGACCTGCCCGAGCCGGGGCCGGGACAGGTCCGTATCAAGCTCGCCGCCGCCGGGGTCTGCCACTCCGACCTGTCCCTGACCGACGGCACCATGCGGGTGCCGGTCCCCGCCGTCCTCGGCCACGAGGGCGCGGGCACGGTGGTCTCCGTCGGCGACGGCGTCACGCACGTGGCGCCCGGCGACGGCGTCGTCCTCAACTGGGCTCCGTCCTGCGGGCGTTGCCACGCCTGCTCGCTCGGCGAGGTCTGGCTCTGCGCCGACGCGCTGGCCGGGGCGGGCGCCGTCTACGCCCGCCGCTCCTCGGACGGCTCGGACCTCCACCCCGGCCTGAACGTCGCCGCGTTCGCCGAGGAGACCGTCGTCGCCGCCGACTGCGTCCTGCCCGCCCCGGCCGGGGTCCCGCTGACCGACGCGGCCCTCCTCGGCTGCGCCGTCCTCACCGGCTACGGCGCGATCCACCACTCGGCGCGGGTGCGCGCGGGCGAGACCGTCGCGGTGTTCGGCGTCGGCGGCGTCGGCCTCGCCACGCTCCAGGCCGCGCGGATCGCGGGCGCCTCGAAGATCATCGCGATCGACGTCTCCGCGGCGAAGGAGGAGCTGGCCCGGCAGGCGGGCGCGACCGACTACGTCATCGCCTCCGGGACCACGGCCCGCGAGATCCGCGCCCTCACCGGCAAGCAGGGTGTGGACGTGGCCGTCGAGTGCGTCGGCCGCGCGGTGACCATCCGCACGGCCTGGGAGTCCACCCGCCGCGGCGGCCGCACCACGGTCGTCGGCATCGGCGGCAAGGACCAGCAGGTCACCTTCAACGCCCTGGAGATCTTCCACTGGGGCCGCACCCTCGCGGGCTGCGTCTACGGCAACTGCGACCCGGCGACCGACCTGCCGGTCCTCGCGGAGCACATCCGCGCGGGTCGCCTGGATCTCAGCGCCCTGGTGACCGAACACATCACCCTGGACGAGATCCCGTCGGCGTTCGACGCGATGGTGGCGGGCAAGGGCGGCCGGGCGCTGGTCATGTTCTGACCCTCGTGATCGCTACACCTGGCCCCGGCCCGGCGGGCCTTGGGCGAGGGCGGCCAAGATGCCGGGGACCAGAGGGTTCGGGTCGTTCTTGCGCCACGCGACGGCGACTCGTGTGCGCACGGCGCCGGGCGCGATCCTGCGGAAGGCGACGCCTTCGAGCCGGATCCGGCGGATGCTCTCCGGGGCCAGTGACACGCCGAGGCCGGCTCCCACCAGAGCGCAGACGGTCTGCCATTCCACAGCGTGTTGGGCCACCTGTGGGGTGAAGCCCGCCGCGATGCACAGATCCGTGATCTGGTCGTGCAGCGGCGGGCCGACGGCGCGCGGCAGGAGCACGAAGGGGCAGTCCGCCAACTGCTCGACCTGGACGGTTCGTTGCGCCGCGACGGGGTGCGAGGCGGGCAGGACGGCCACGAACGACTCGCTCAGCACGGTCTCGAACCCGAGCTCCGCGTCCGGGGCGGGCGGCTCCCGCAACAGGCCGATGTCGATCGTCCGGTCGCGCAGGGCGGCCAGTTGCGGCGTGGTGGTCATCTCCTGGATGTCCAGCCGCACGGCGGGAAACCGTTCCCGGAAGGTGCGCAGCAAGCGGGGGAGGAGGGTGAGGGCGAGTGAGGCGGCGAAACCGATCCGCAGGCGGCCGGCCGCGCCACTGCCGGCTTCCCGGGCCGCGGTCAGGCCCTGTGCGAGGTGACCGAGGGCGTGCCCGGCGGCAGGGAGGAGTTCCCGGCCTGCCGCGGTCAGGCCGATGCGCCCGGGTTCGCGGCTGAAGAGGGCGTAGCCGACCTTCTCCTCCAGGCGGCGGATCTGCTGGCTCAGCGGCGGCTGGGCGATGCCGAGGCGGGCGGCGGCACGGCCGAAGTGGAGTTCCTCGGCGAGAACGAGGAAGGCGTGCAGCTGCGGCAGGGAAAGTTCAGGACGCTCCATACGCTCAGAGATATCACTGCGCACCTGACGAGGTATTAGACGTATCAATACTGGTCACTTAGCGTTCGGCGCATGACAGAGCGACGTTCCCTCCTCAGCGGCTCGACGTTCGAGGAGCAGATCGGGTACGCCCGCGCCGTGATCGACGACGACTGGGTCCATGTGTCCGGGACGACCGGATTCGACTACACCACCATGACGATCTCCGGCAACGTGGTGGAGCAGGCCGAGCAGTGCCTGCACAACATCGCGGCCGCCCTGACCGAAGCGGAGTGCACCTTCGCCGACGTCGTGCGAGTGCGCTACCTGCTGCCCGACCGAGCCGACTTCGAACCCTGCTGGCCGGTGCTGCGCCGCGCTTTCGGCGAGGTCCGGCCGGCCGCCACCATGCTCATGTGCGGCCTCGCCGACCCCCGCATGAAGATCGAGATCGAGGTGTACGCCCGGCGGACCACGGCGTGACCGCCTGATCCGGTCACGGAGAACCGGGCGGCCCCTAGCCGCGTCCGGCCGCCGCCACGATCCGCTCGTACTGGACACTGAGCCCGTCGAGCAGCGCGGCGAGCCCGGTCTCGAAGGCCCGCTCGTCGACGACATCCTGCTTCTCCGCGAGGAGGTGCGCCTGCCCGAGGTGCGGATAGTCCGCGGGGTCGTACGCCGTCTCGTCGTCGACGAAGCCGCCCGCGAAGGAGCCGAGCGCCGAGCCCATCACGAAGTAGCGCATCAGCGCGCCGATGGACGTGGCCTGCGCGGGCGGCCACCCCGCGTCGGTCATGGCCCCGTAGACGGCGTCGGCGAGACGCAGTCCGGCCGGCCGCCGGCCCGGGCCCTGGGCCAGCACCGGCACGATGTTCGGGTGCTCGCGCAGCGCGGCCCGGTAGGAGACCGCCCAGTCGTGCAGCGCGGTCCGCCAGCCCCGGGTGTCCCCGGCCTCAAACATGTCCAGGTCGACCTGGGCGCTCACCGAGTCGGCGACCGCCTCCAGGATCTGGTCCTTGGTGCGGAAGTGGTTGTAGAGGGAGGGCCCGCTCACCCCCAGCTCGGCCGCGAGCCGCCGGGTCGAGACGGCCGCGAGCCCCTCGGTGTCGACGAGGGCGCGGGCCGCCTCGACGATGCGGTCGGTGCTCAGCAGGGGCTTGCGCGGTCGGGCCATGCGGCACATAGTAGGGCTGTCAGCTGAAAACTAGCAGTGCTAATTTATGGCATCTGCCGCACGTGCCTGGGAGTCGTCCGTGGATCTGGAGCTGAGCGAGGAGCAGGCGGCCGTGCGCCGCCTGGCCAAGGACTTCGTGGACCGCGAGATCGCGCCGCACGTGGTGGCGTGGGACCGCGCCGAGGAGGTCGACCGGGCCGTCGTCAAGAAGCTCGGCGAGGTCGGGTTCCTCGGTCTGACCATCGGCGAGGAGTACGGCGGCTCGGGCGGCGACCACCTCGCGTACTGCCTGGTCACCGAGGAGCTGGGCCGCGGCGACTCCTCCGTGCGCGGCATCGTCTCGGTCTCTCTGGGCCTCGTCTCCAAGACGATCCAGTCCTACGGGACCGAGGAGCAGAAGCGGCACTGGCTGCCCCGGCTCACGGCCGGCGAGGCCCTCGGCTGCTTCGGCCTCACCGAGCCCGGCACCGGCTCCGACGCCGGGAACCTGACCACGCGGGCCGTGCGCGACGGGGACGACTACGTCATCAACGGCGCCAAGATGTTCATCACCAACGGCACCTGGGCCGATGTCGTCCTGCTCTTCGCCCGCTCCACCGACGCCCCCGGCCACAAGGGCGTCTCCGCCTTCCTGGTGCCCACCGACACCCCCGGGCTGACCCGCCGCACCATCCACGGCAAGCTCGGCCTGCGCGGCCAGGCCACCGCCGAACTGGTCCTGGAGGACGTCCGCGTCCCCGCCACCGCCCTGCTGGGCGCCGAGGGCAAGGGCTTCTCGGTGGCGATGTCCGCCCTCGCGAAGGGCCGGATGTCCGTCGCCGCCGGCTGCGTCGGCATCGCCCAGGCCGCGCTTGACGCGGCGGTCGGCTACGCGGGCGAGCGCGAGCAGTTCGGCAAGCCGATCGCCTCCTACCAGCTGGTGCAGGAGCTGATCAGCGACATCGCGGTCGACGTGGCCGCGGCCCGGCTGCTCACCTGGCGCGTCGCCGACCTCATCGACCGCGGCGAGGAGTTCGCCACCGCCGCCTCGCAGGCGAAGCTCTTCGCGTCCGAGGCCGCGGTCCGCGCCGCCAACAACGCCCTCCAGGTCTACGGCGGCTACGGCTACATCGACGAGTACCCGGTCGGCAAGCTGCTCCGCGACGCCCGCGTCATGACCCTGTACGAGGGCACGAGCCAGATCCAGAAGCTGATCATAGGCCGCGCCCTGACCGGTGTCTCCGCGTTCTGAGGGCGGCGGCCCGGGGGCCGGTCCGGGCTGAGTACGTACCTGAGTAGCTGAGCGGAGGCGGCCACGGGCCCCGCCGGTCCATTCTCTTCGCTATGAGTGAGACACCGGTCAAACAGCAGAACACCGCGGCCTACTACGGACAGGCCGTCGCGTCCTTCGCCCTCGCGCTCACCGCCGTCACGGTCGGGATCTACCAACTCGACGCCAGCGGCTGGATCCGCGCCTTCCTCGCCGTCTCGGTCCTCTACCTCACGACGTCGGCCTTCACCCTCGCCAAGGTGGTCCGGGACCGCCAGGAGGCGGACCAGATCGTGAGCCGCGTGGACCAGGCCCGCCTGGAGAAGTACCTCGCCGACCACGACCCCTTCAAGCCGGTGGCCTAAGCGCCCGCTCACCTCGGAGGGTATGGTGTGGGCGCACGTACCCGGGAGGATGTGAGCGGACCGATGACGCAGGACGAGCAGGCCCCCGACCGAGCGGCCCAGGCCGTCGACGAGGTGCCGTGGGCCGAGGTCACCCCCGACGCCGCGCGGCGACTGCTCGTCGCCGCGGTCGAGGCGTTCGCCGAGCGGGGGTACCACGCCACCACCACCCGCGACATCGCGAGCCGCGCCGGCATGAGCCCCGCCGCGCTCTACATTCACTACAAGACCAAGGAGGAGCTCCTCCTGCGGATCAGCCGCATCGGCCACGAGAAGGCGCTGCTGATCCTGCGGCGCGCCGCCGACGGCGAGGGCGGCGCGGCCGAGCGGCTGACCGAGGCGGTCCGCTCCTTCGTGCGCTGGCACGCCGGGCATCACACGACCGCCCGCGTCGTCCAGTACGAACTGGACTCGCTCGGCGAGGAGCACCGCCCCGCCATTGTGGAGCTGCGCCGCCGCAGCGACGCCGCCGTGCGCGAGATCATCGGCGACGGGGTGGCGAGCGGGGAGTTCGACGTGCCGGACGTCCCCGGCACCACCCTCGCCGTGCTCTCCCTCTGCATCGACGTGGCCCGCTGGTTCAACGCCGAGGGCCGCCGGACCCCCGACGAGGTCGGCGCGCTCTACGCCGACCTCGTGCTGCGCATGGTGGGGGCCGACGCGCAACGCCGGCCGGCTCAGACGTAGTAGCGGGAGACCGACTCGGCGACGCAGACCGGCTTCTCGCCGCCCTCGCGCTCCACGGTGAACGCCAGAGTCACCTGCACCCCGCCCGGCACGTCCGTCACGGACGTGATCGAGGCCGTCGCCCGCAGCCGCGAGCCGACCGGCACCGGGGCGGGGAAACGGACCTTGTTCGTGCCGTAGTTGACGCCCATCTTCACGCCCTCGACCGCGATCAGCTGCGGGCCGAACAGCGGCAGCAGCGACAGCGTCAGGTACCCGTGCGCGATGGTCGTGCCGAACGGGCCGGCCTTGGCGCGCTCCGGGTCGACGTGGATCCACTGGTGGTCACCGGTGGCCTCGGCGAACTTGTCGATCCGTTCCTGCTCGACCGTGACCCAGTCCGTGTGGCCCAGCTGTTCGCCGACTGCGGCCTTCAGTTCGTCGGCATCCTTGAAAACCCGCGGCTCCGCCATCTCCAGTGACCTCCCAGGTCCGTTGTCTAAGCGCTTGCTCAGACCTCTGGGCATGCTAACAACCGGCCCGCCCGGGCACTAGGCTCGGCCGGGTGCCACAGATCCCGGAGAAGATCCACGAGCTGACCGTCGGCCAGGTCTCGGCCCGCAGCGGCGCCGCCGTCTCGGCGCTGCACTTCTACGAGTCCAAGGGTCTGATCGCCAGCCGCCGCACCCCGGGCAACCAGCGCCGCTACACCCGCGACACGCTGCGCCGGGTCGCCTTCATCCGCGCAGCGCAGCGCGTGGGCATCCCGCTCGCGACGATCCGCGGCGCCCTCGCCGAACTCCCCGAGGAGCGCACCCCGACCCGCGAGGACTGGGCGCACCTCTCGCAGACCTGGCGGGGCGAGCTGGACGAGCGGATCCGGCAGCTCGCCCGGCTGCGCGACCACCTCACCGACTGCATCGGCTGCGGCTGCCTCTCCCTGGAGACCTGCGTGCTCTCCAACCCCGACGACGTCAGCGGTGAGCGCCTCACCGGCTCGCGTCTGATGGCGGAGCGCCAGGAGCGTCAGGGCAGCCGGGAGCGTCCGGCGCGGTGAGGTCCGGCCCCGGCCCCACCGCCCGGAACACCGCGCTGAGCGCCACCGCCGCCAGCGCCCCGGCCGCCACCCCGCTGCCGAACAGGGTGCGGGCCCACGACGGCAGCTCCGCGTAGATCTCCGGCGCCACGATCGGCAGCATGCCGATGACCAGGGCGAGCGCGATGACGACGCTGTCCGTGCCGTTGTTCAGGTCGGTCCGGGAGAGCATGCCGAAGCCCATCACCGCGATCACCGCGTAGATGACCAGGCCCGCGGCGCCCACCACCGGTCCGGGGACCGCCGCGAGCAGCCGGGTCAGCGGGGTCAGCAGTCCGCACAGGACGAGCAGCACGCCGGCCCCCGCCGTCACGAACCGGCTGCGGACGCCGGTGAGCTGGACGATGCCGATGTTCTCGGCGCTGGTCACCATCAGCGACGTACCGAAGACGCCGGAGCCGAGCGAGACCAGCGCGTCGGCGCGGGCGATGCGCGGCACGTCGCGGCCCGGGTCGGGGGCGCGGCCGACGGCCTCGCTGTTGAGGACCGTCTGCCCGGTGGCCTCGGCCAGGGAGGCGAGCGCGAAGACCAGCAGCGGGATCGCGGCGAGCAGGTCGATGTGCGGGGCCCCGTACGGGAAGAGGTCCGGCAGCGCGAACGCGGCACCGTGCGCGACCTCGAGGTCGGTGCCGGTGAGGACGGCGATCAGCGTGCCGCAGACCAGGCCGAGCAGCACCGCCATCTGCCGCCACACGCCGCGCAGGACGAGGAAGAAGACGGCGATGACGCCGAGCGTCGCGAAGCCGAGCCCCGGCCCGGCGGCGACCATCGGCGCGGTCACCTTGATCATGTTGATGCCGATGAGGACGACCGTCGTCCCCATCACCAGCGGCGGGAAGAGGCGCACGAGCCGGCCGTAGAACGGCAGCACGCAGAGCAGGAACGCGGCCGAGACCAGGACCGATCCCGAGGCCGTCGCCGGGCCGTACTCCCGCGCGATCTGCAGGAAGATCGCCACCGCGGCGCCGCCCGGCAGCATCAGGAAGGGCAGCCGCGCGCCGACCCGCAGCACGCGCACCCCGAGCGACTGGAGCAGCGCGCCGATCCCGCACAGCACCAGCGTGGCGCTGAGCAGCGACGCGGTCCGCCCGGCCGGCAGCTCGAGCGCTGTCGCGATGAGGATGACGGAGGAGACGGGCGCGGCCACGCCCGCCAGCAGGTGCTGGCAGGCGAGGGGGACGAGGCGCCGCAGCGGCAGCATCTCGTCGACCGGTGCCGTACCCGCCCCGGAGTGCGCCGCGGTGGCGGTCACCGGCTCAGCCAGGGCAGCTCGGCCGCCGAGTAACGGTAGGAGCGGAAGGCGGCGTTGGGCTCGGAGGGGAACAGCTTGCGGACCTCCTCCTCCTGGTAGCCGCCGAAGTACGGGATCACGTACTCCCAGCACAGGTAGCCGTCCGCGGTCACCTCGAAGAGGCGGCCCGCGGGGGAGTCGGTGATCAGCGTGTTCCCGTTCGGCAGCCGCTGGGCGCTGCCCATGAACGGCGCGAAGAACGACTCGCGGGCCGGGTCGTGGTACTCCCACACCACCTTGCCGCTGGAGCGTTCGATCTCGATGACCCGGCTGAACGGCACGTCCCAGTGCGGCCGGAAGACGCCGTTGTCGAAGACGAGGACGTTGCCGTTCTCCAGCTCGGTCGGGCAGTGCTGCTGCGAGACGACGCCCGGCTCGGAGCGCCAGACGATGTCCCCGGTGGCGCGCTCGATGACGACGACCGCCGACACCGAGCGGAAGCTCGCGAGGATGTTCCCGTCGGCGAGCGGCAGCACGCTGTTGATCAGCGGATAGTGCTCGCGGGCGTAGTCCGGGTGGAGCGGGAAGGCGTCGCGGTCGAGCCGGTCGGCGACCCGCCACTCCCAGGTCCGCCGCCCCTCCGCGTCGACCTCGACGATCGTGTCGGCCCACACCGTGGTGCCGCCGGCCTCCGAGCCGGGGACCCCGCCGCGCACGGCCGCGGCCGCGGCGCCGGTGAGCGGTTCCAGGGCCGTGTACAGGACGCGGCCGTCGCCGTAGTGGTGGGCGTCGTGGTGCTGGAGCGGGTCG
Source organism: Streptomyces sp. NPDC006552 (assembly GCF_040611655.1). NCBI lineage: Bacteria > Bacillati > Actinomycetota > Actinomycetes > Kitasatosporales > Streptomycetaceae > Streptomyces > Streptomyces sp. NPDC006552. The sequence goes on along the minus strand of NZ_JBEXOS010000019.1, from coordinate 64,209 downwards.
CGGTGCTCGCGCACCACCGTGCCGTCCGGGGTGATCTCCTGCATCAGGCCGCCGCGGTACTTGTGCCACATCGGGAACAGCGCGGGCTCGCCGGGCAGGACGCCGTTGTAGGCGAGGTTGCCGCCGGCAAGGATGCGGGCGTGCCGGCCCGGGCGGTGCGGCAGGTCCCACCGGTGGACGGTCTCGCCCCGCAGGTCGATCAGGTACACCTCTCCGCTGCCGGTCAGCGGCGCGAACAGGGTGTAGCCCGGGTATGCGGCGTCCTCGTCGAGCGCGATCAGGCCGGTACCGCGGCGGCGCCGCTGGTTCTGGTCCACGCGAGCCATGGAGGCCCCTTCCCATGGTTAACTTTTTTAAGTGACGGTGAACGAGTTAAGCACGGCTATAGGGTGCGCAGGAACAGGGAGCACAGGGAAAGGGCGTTACAAGTACATGAACGTGGGACCGGGCATCCGGCGCAGGCGGCGCGCCCTGGAGCTGACGCTCGCCGACGTGGCACGGCGGGCCGGGGTCTCCGTACCGTTCCTGAGCCAGGTCGAGAACGGCCGCTCGCGCCCGAGCATGAACTCGCTGCAGCGCATCGCCGACGCGCTCGAGACCACCGCCGTCGAACTGCTCGCCGCCGCGGAGGTGCCCCGCCCGGTCGACGTGGTCCGCAGCGCGGACCACCCCGCGACGGACGGCGGGGTACGCCCCCTCGTGCGCGGCCGGCAGCACCTGCACGCCCTGGAGTTCACCGGCGAGCACGACTGGGACCGGGAGTACCGGCACGCGGGCGACGAGATCCTCTACGTGGCCGACGGCTCGGCCGAGGTGGAGGCGGGCGGCACGCGCCATCTCCTGGAGCGCGGCGACACCCTGTACTGCGCGGCGCAGATGCCGCACCGCTGGCGGCCGCTGGAGCCGGGGACCCGGGTGCTGCTGGTCGGGGTCGCGGCCCCGTAAGGGGTGCGGGGGGCGGTGCGAGCCACCCCGTACGGCGCCCGTGTCCGGACCCGGCGCCCGCCCGCTACAACGCGACGGCGGCCGCGACCAGTTCGGCGTTGCCGCGCGCCCGCTCCCCGTCCGGCAGGAACAGCGTGTCCTCCAGGCCGATCCGCGTCGCGAGGCCCGAGCGGAGCGCGAGCCGGAGCACCGGCCACGCACCCCCTTCCTCCCCGTGCAGCAGCACCGGCCGCCCGTGCGCGGAGCCGAGAGCGGCCAGCAGTGCGCGGGCCGTCCCCTCGGCCGACTCGGGGCGGGTGTCGGTGACCTCGGCGAGCACCCGCAGCACCCGCGGCGCGAGCGGTGACGCCGCGAACCGCTCGGCCCCGTCCGTGCCCGACCAGACGCCCGCCTCCACCCCGACGCCCCGGGCGAGCAGCGCGGCGGCCACCGCCTCCGCGCCGGGCTCGTGCCAGTTCACCGAGGCGTGGTCCGGCAGGGTCGGCCACGCCTCGATCCGCGCCACGCGCGCGGCGGGGTCGGGCTCGGCCCACGCGCCCGTCGTCACACCGACCGGCACGGCGACCCGGGCCCGGACGGCGTCGAGCGTCGCCGCCACCGCACGCGGCGACAGCGTGTCCTGTCCGCACGGCGACTTGGGGTGGACATGCACATCCGACGCGCCGGCCGCGACCGCCCCGGCGGCGGCTTCGGCCAGCGCGCCGGGCGACAACGGCACCACCGCTCCGTCGCCGGCTCCCCGCGCACCGTTCAGACAGACCTGTACGAACACCATGGGCCCGATGGTCGCAGCAGGCGCGGACAGCCGGCCACCGGCCGGCGACGGCCAGTCTTCGCACGGGCGGGATGCGGCCGAAAACGTCCCTCACCTTCCCTCCTGAGGTATGTTGAGGGAGTGCAGCGACAGTATTACTCCCTCGATCAGGTCGCAGACCTGCTCGGCCTCCACGTCCGGACCGTGCGCGGCTATGTCCGCGACGGGCGGCTGAAGGCCACCCAGGTCGGACGCCGCTACCGCGTCACCCGCGCCGACCTGGACGCCTTCACCGGCGCCCCGGCCGCGCCCCGCCCGCCCGGCGGCGCGCACGCCGAGGCCTCGATCATCGTCCAGGTCGACGGCGTCACCCCGCAGGCCGCGATGCGGCTGGGCAACACGGTCGTCGCGGTGGCCCACAGCGCCGGCGGCGACAGGGGCGCGGCCCGGCTGCGGGTGGAGAGCGTCTACGACGAGGAGCGCGCGGTGCTCAAGGTCATCGTGCTGGGCGGACTCGCCGAGGCCGCCGAGCTGTTGCGGATCGTCGACACCCTGGTGGAGGACTCATGACGGACGAACCGGCGGACGAGCTGCGGGAGTTGGCGGGGGTGGCGGTATGGGTCTGCTCCCCGGACGGCCCGCCCCTCGACGGGGAGCGCGCCGCGCTCGACCTGATCGGCGAGGCCGGTTACCGCGGCGCCGCCTGGGTAGCCGTCCCGGCCGCGCGGTGCGGCGCGGACTTCTTCCGGTTGCGGACGCGCGTCGCGGGCGAGGTCGTGCAGAAGTTCGCCAACTACCGCCTGGGCCTGGCGATCGTCGGCGACATCACGGCGCAGACCGCCGCCAGCACGGCACTGGCCGACTTCGTCCGGGAGAGCGACCGCGGCGGACAGCTGTGGTTCGTGCGCGACACCGCCGCATTGGAGGCGCGCCTGGTGGCTCCGCAGCGCGCCGGCGCGCGACGCGTCTGACGGCGGTCAGCTTGTGGTTCGTGCGCGACGCCGCCGCGCTGGAGGTGCGCCTTGTGGCTCCGCAGCGCGCCGGCGCGCGACGCGTCTGACGGCGGTCAGCTTGTGGTTCGTGCGCGACACCGCCGCACTTGAGGCGCGCCTCGTGGCTCCGCAGCGCGCCGGCATCCGACGCGACTGACGGCGGTCTGCCCCGGCTCACTCACCGTGGCATGGGCCGATCGCCTGCGCGGCACTGGCCGATTGCGTCCGGGAGAGCGACCGCGGCGGTCAGCTGTGATTCGTGCGCGACACCGCCGCACTGGAGGCGCGCCTCGTGGCTCCGCAGCGCGCCGGCACCCGACGCGCCTTAACGCGGACTACCCCGGCTCACCGCGGCGCGGACTGACCGCCTGCGCGGCCTCGCCGCAGGCCGGCCGCATGTCGCAGCCGGGGCGCCGCCCACGGTGACCGGTGACGCCGCCGAAACCGGCGTCCGCCGACCGACCCGACCCAGCGCTGCCACACCGTGCCCAAGGACACCGCCGCGCACCCGGCCGGCCCCGGGGACCACCGACCCCGGCCCGTCCCGCCCACGCCATGGAGGTCCCGCTCGGCGCCGACGCGCGTATCTGCCGCGGTGCCTGCTGAACCGCGAGCACCTAGAGGCGATTCCCGGCCAGGAGCGGCCAGGAGTGACCCGGGTCGGTCAGGGGTGAATCCGGGGGCGTGCCGGTGACCGGCTCGCACCCCCGTCGCGCTGTACGTCGCTCCACACCGCAGCGCCAAACCCTCGCTCCGCGCCCCCGCGCTACGCCGTGACCAGCTGCCGCGCCCGCCTGGCCTCCATCAGGGCCGCGGACGTGAGCACGGGCCGCGGCACCACGATGCCGCAGTGCGCGCAGACGGGGCCCGACGACGGTTCGTGCGCCAGGTCGTGCTTCCAGACCAGCGCCGTGCCCGTGCAGACGGGACAGCTGCGGCCCGGTTCGCGCTCCAGCGCCGCTATCAGCCGGCGCAGCACGTCGGCCAGCGGCTCGGTGGGGTGCACCGACGGGTCGTCGCACCAGGCGACGCCGAAGCCGCCCCAGGTCAGGCGGTGCCAGTCGTCGACACTGCCCGGGCGGCGCAGCCCGTCATGCTTCTCCTTGCGCCGCCGCTGCGCGAAGGCGACCTCGTACGCGAGCCAGACGGCCCGCGCCTCCTCCAGCTCCTCCAGCGCCGCCACCAGGCGCGCCGGGTCGGGGGAGCGGTCCTCGGGGCCGAACCCGGCCCGGGAACAGAGATGGTCCCAGGTGGCCCGGTGGCCGTAGGGAGCGAATCTCTCCAGGCACTTGCGCAGTGAGTAGCGCCGCAGTGCCAGGTCGCTCAGTGGGTCGCGCACCTGTCTTGCCAGACTCCGGAATCCAGCCATCGCCCTGCACCTCCGTCACACGTACGTCGGCGTCGCCGCGGCCATGGCGCGACGTCACCGAGTAGACGTATCGACACGCGATTCGGATCCCTCTCCGGGGCGGCCGGTCCCATCCGGTCTCCGATGGAAGCCATCACCGCCACCTTCCGAGGCTGAGGAGTCGACGAGTGATCCCTGTGGTGATTCCGAAAACGTGACGCATGTTCATCTTCTGTCGTGGGCTAACCGCCGGTAACCTCCGGCACACCATCGTCGGGAGGACCAGGCATGCGACGACGCATCCCACGAACCACCCTGCACAGAAAGGGCGCCGGCCCTTTGCGGAGACTTACGGCCGCCGCAGCGCTCCTACTCACCGCGGGACTGCTCTCCCCTCTCTCGACGGCCACGGCCGCCGACGAACCCGCACCCGTCAGCGACTACTGCAAGGGGCAGTGCGCGGACATCCTGCCGCCCGGGGCGAACGGCAGCGCCACGCTGGCCGAGATCCTCGCCAACAAGCTGCTCGGTACCCAGCCCGCTCACGCCGACGATCAGCTCGGCCCTTATGACGCCCTGTCCTCCGGCTACCCCTCACTCACGGATGACACGCTCACGAACTTCTTCAACGACTCCTCCTTCGGTGTCGCGGCCGATCAAGTGGGCTCGGTCACCCGTCCTCGCGAGGACGTGACCATCACCCGTGACAAGAAGAACGGCGTACCCCACATCAAAGGTTCCACGCGGTACGGAACCGAGTTCGGCGCCGGGTACGCCGCAGGTCAGGACCGGCTCTGGCTGATCGACCTGTTCCGCCACATCGGACGCGGCGAACTCACCTCGTTCGCCGGCGGCGCCCTCGCCAACCAGGGCCTGGAGCAGGAGTTCTGGCCACAGGCCCCGTACACCGAGGACGATCTGCAGAAGCAGGTCGACTTCATCAAGAGCTCCGGCGGCGAGCGCGGCAAACAGGCCATGGACGACGCGCAGGCCTACATCGACGGCCTGAACGCCTACCGGACCAAGTCCAAGAACGGCCGTTACTTCCCGGGCGAGTACGTCCTCACCGGCAAGATCGACGCGATCACCAACATCGGCGAGATACAGCCGTTCAAGGTCACCGACATGATCGCGCTGGCCTCGGTGGTCGGCGGCCTCTTCGGCAACGGCGGCGGGGGAGAGGTCGACGCGGCCCTCTCGCTCCTGAAGTCCCAGGAGAAGTACGGCGTCGAGAAGGGCACCCAGATCTGGGAGTCCTTCCGCGGCCGCAACGACCCGGAGGCCGTCACCACCATCCACGACGGCACGAGCTTCCCCTACGGGCAGAAACCCGCGAACGCGCGCGGCCAGGCCCTGCCCGACAAGGGATCGGTCGCCAGGGAGCCGCTCGTCTACGACCGTACGGGCTCGGCGGCGACGGCCGCGAAGTCCGGCACCGTGGCCAAGGACCCGGTGACGGCTCCGGCGAAGCTCAAGCCGCTCCAGGGCATGTACGACGACGGGGTGCTGCCGGCCGGCATGTTCTCCGGTTCGGCCACCAAGAAGGGCATGTCCAACGCCCTCCTCGTCTCCGGCAAGCACACCGCCTCCGGCCATCCGGTCGCCGTGTTCGGACCGCAGACCGGCTACTTCGCGCCCCAGCTGCTGATGATGCAGGAGCTGCAGGGGCCGGGGCTCAGCGCGCGCGGCGTCTCCTTCGCGGGCGTCGGCATGTACATCCAGCTCGGCCGCGGCCAGGACTACTCCTGGTCGGCGACGTCCGCGGGGCAGGACATCACCGACACCTACGCGGTGCCGCTGTGCGAGCCGGGCGGCGGCGCGCCGACCAAGGACTCCACCTCCTACGTCTACCGGGGCACCTGCACCCCGATGGAGAAGCTGGAGAAGAAGAACGCCTGGAAGCCGACGGTCGCCGACTCGACGGCCGCGGGCTCCTACCGGATGCAGGTCTTCCGCACCCAGTACGGCATCGTCACCCACCGCGCGACGGTCGACGGCAAACCCGTCGCCTACACCTCGCTGCGCTCGACCTACCGCCACGAGGCCGACTCGATCATCGGCTTCCAGATGCTGAACGACCCGTCGTACGTCACGGACGCCGCGACCTTCGCCAAGGCCGCCCAGCACATCAGCTACGCCTTCAACTGGTTCTACGCCGACTCGCGGGACATCGCGTACTACAACAGCGGCGCCAACCCCGTGCGGGCCAAGGACGTCGACATGTCGCTGCCGGTCAAGGCCGAACAGGCCTATGAGTGGCAGGACTTCGACCCGAAGGACAACACCTCGGCCCAGACACCGCCGGCCGAACATCCCCAGTCCGTCAACCAGGACTACTACGTCTCCTGGAACAACAAACAGGCCAAGGACTTCACCGCCGCCAACTTCAGCCTGGGCGCCGTCCAGCGCGCGAACCTGCTCGACGACCGGGTGAAGAAGCTGACCGCCGAGGGCGGTGTCACGCGGGCCTCGCTCACCCAGGCCATGGCGCAGGCCGCCGTGACCGACCTGCGCGGCGAACAGGTGCTGCCGGAACTGCTCAAGGTCATCCGCAGCAAACCGGTCGACGACCCGCAGCTGTCCAAGGCGGTCCAGCAGCTGGAGGCCTGGCGCGCCGCGGGAGCGCAGCGCAACCAGACCGCGGCGGGCTCGAAGACCTACGCGCATCCGGACGCCGTGCGGATCATGGACGCGTGGTGGCCGCAGCTGGTGGAGGCCGAGTTCAGGCCGGGGCTCGGCGACGACCTCTACCAGGCGCTCACCGGCCAGCTCAGCGTCGACGAGGCGCCCTCGGCCGGCCACGGCCCGACCGGCGCGCACGCCGGATCGGCCTTCCAGTACGGCTGGTGGGGCTATGTCGACAAGGACCTGCGGACGGTGCTCGGGCAGCCGGTCAAGGGGCCGCTCGGGGCCGCGTACTGCGGCGGCGGGGACCTTTCCGCGTGCCGGGACGCGCTCCTGACGACACTCGGGAAGGCGGCGGCCATCCCGGCCACCCAGGTCTACCCGGGCGACGACGCCTGCAAGGCCGGTGACCAGTGGTGCGCGGACAGCATCATCCACCGGGCGCTCGGCGGGATCACCCACCGGGGCATCCAGTGGCAGAACCGTCCCACCTACCAGCAGGTCGTGGAGTTCCCGGCCCACCGATGAGAGGAGGGGCCACCACCCGGTGACCCGAGGACGCGGCTGCCCACCCCGGGCGGCCGCGTCCGTCTATGCCGGGCGACCGTCGGCGCGGGCCTTTCGTGCTGGCTGCCGTACACGCCGTCAGGTGCCGCGCGGGTCAGGCGAGTTCGCGTTCCCGGGTCTCCGGCAGGGCGAGGACGCAGAGCAGCGAGACGACCGCCATCGCGCTCACGTACCAGCCGACCGACGACGACCCGAACGCGCTCTGCAACCGCGTCGCCACCAGGGGCGCCACCGCACCGCCGAGCACCCCGCCGAGGTTGTAGGCGAAGGAGGCGCCCGAGTAGCGCACCCGCACCCCGAACAGCTCGGGCAGGTAGGCGCCCATCGGGCCGTAGACCACGCCCATGCAGAACAGGGCGCCGCCGAGCGCCAGCGCGATGAGCGCGGGCTGCTCGGTGTCCATCAGCGGGAACAGGGCCAGGCCCCAGACGGCCGCCAGGGCGGAGCCCACGAGCACCGTCCTGCGGCGGCCGCCCGCGTCGGAGCGCGTCGCGGCGAGCCAGGTGCCGGCGGCCAGGAACAGACACGCCACCAGCGACACCGCGAGCATGGTGCCGCGCGGCACACCGAGCGTCTTGGTGCCGTATGCGAGGCAGTAGGTCGTGGCCGTGTAGAAGAGGCCGTACGCGATGACCATGCCGCCCGCGCCGAGCAGGATCTCCTTGGGGTGGCGCCGGAAGACCTCGAGGGCCGGGGCCTTGCTCGCCTCCTGGTCCCGCATCACCTTGGCGAAGACCGGCGTCTCGCTGATCCTGAGCCGGACGAACAGGCCGACGGCGACCAGCAGGAAGGAGAGCAGGAACGGAACGCGCCAGCCCCACGACGAGAAGGCGTCGTCCGACAGCGTCTCGGAGAGCAGCCAGAAGACACCGGTCGCCGCGAAGAACCCGACCGACGGGCCGAGTTGCGGGAAGGCCGCGAACATCCCGCGCCGGCCGCGCGGCGCGTGCTCCACGGCCAGCAGCGCCGCCCCGCCCCACTCGCCGCCGAGGCCGACGCCCTGGAGGAACCGGAGCAGGACGAGGAGCAGGGGCGCCCAGACGCCCAGCGTGGCGTAGCCGGGCAGGAGTCCGACGCACGCCGTCGACAGGCCCATCAGGAGCAGGGAGGCGACCAGGACCGACTTGCGGCCGATCCGGTCGCCGAAGTGCCCGAAGACCAGCGAGCCGATCGGGCGGGCCGCGAAGGCGACGGCGTACGTGGAGAAAGAGGCGAGGGTGGCGTTCAGGGAGGAGAGGTTCGGGAAGAACGCGTCGTTCAGGACGAGCGCGGCGGCCGTTCCGTAGACATAGAAGTCGTAGAACTCGATGGCCGTCCCGATGAAACTGGCCACCGCGACGCGGCGCAGGCTCTCCGTGGCGGGCGCCTGCGCCGAGGGGGACGCGGCGGTGGTGGGGGCGGTGTCTTCCCTGGTGGGGTCGGAGTTGAGCACGTCCTGCACTGTCGCGGTAGCTGCATAGGGCAGTCAACGCGCGGGACGCGCTGTCTCGTTCCCTGAGACCGGTTACCTCACGTGCGGGTCCCGCTCACTTGTACGTGAGGTAGCGGGCGCGGACCCGGCGGAACGCCCGCAGCTCCTCCTGCCACGCCCCCACCACCTCGTCGGTCGTCGCGCCCGCGTCGATCATCGTGCGCACCCGCGTCGAACCGGTGAGCTTGTCGATCCAGTTGTCCGACCGCCACGCGAAACCGCTCCACACCGCCTTCGCGGTGACGAGCAGGGCGATGCCGGTGCGGACCGGGTCGAACGCCTCCCGGTCGTCGACGTGGAGCTGCACGCCCCCGATGGTCTTGCCCTGGAACTTGGAGAAGCTCGGCGCGAAGTACGCCTCCCTGAAGTGCACGCCGGGCAGGCCGAGTTGACCAGCCTTCGCGGCCCACCGCCCGTCGATGCCGTCGGCGCCGATCAGCTCGAAGGGGCGGGTGGTGCCGCGCCCCTCGGAGAGGTTCGTGCCCTCGAACAGACACGTGCCGGAGTAGACCAGCGCGGTGTCGGCCGTCGGCATGTTCGGGCTCGGCGGCACCCACGGCAGCCCCGAGACGTCGTAGAAGTCGCTCCGCTTCCAGCCCGTCATCGTGACGGTGGCCAGCTCGACGGGGCGCTCCAGGTACTCGGCGTTGAAGAGGCGGGCCAGCTCCGTGACCGTCATCCCGTGCGCCTGGGAGATCTCCCGGCGGCCGACGAAGGTCGCGAACTCCTTGTGCAGGACCGGCCCGTAGGCGCCGCGCCCGGTGACCGGGTTCGGCCGGTCCAGGACGACGAACCGCTTGCCCGCGAGCCGCGCCGCCTCCATGCAGTCGTACAGCGTCCAGATGTACGTGTAGAAGCGCGCGCCCACGTCCTGGATGTCGAAGACGACCGTGTCGACGCCGGACGCGGTGAAGACGTCGGCGAGCGCCTGCCCGCTCTTCAAGTAGGTGTCGTAGACGGGCAGCCCGGTCGCCGGGTCGTCGTAGCGGCCCTCCGAGCCGCCGGCCTGCGCGGTGCCGCGGAAGCCGTGCTCCGGCCCGAAGACCGCGACCAGGTCGACGCGTGGGTCGGGGTGCATCACGTCGACGATGTGCCGCACGTCGCGGGTGACCCCGGTCGGGTTGGTGACGATGCCGACCTTGTCGCCGTCGAGCAGCCGGTAGCCGTCCGCCACCAGCCGCTCGAAACCGGTCCGCAGACGGTGCCCGCCGCCCCCGGGAGCGGCGCTCGCCGCCCCGGCGCCGGCGAGCGGGACCCCGGCCGCGCCCACCGCCCCGGCGCTCGCCGCGAGCAGGACCCGTCTCGACACGTTCATGCGGACAACCTCCGGGGTCGGCGGAACTGGCATGCCCACGCACGCTAGCGCCCGGACCGGCCACGCGGAACGCACCGCACGCGATCACCACGGGAAACCCCTTCCGCGGCGACATACCGACTGGTTAGTCTGCTGAGGAAACGGAGCCGTGTCGAAGGAGACCGATGGTGGAGAGTCTGCAAGGGCAGGGAGTCGTCGTCACCGGCGCGGGCGGCGGCATCGGCGCCGCGCTCGCCCGCCGGTTCGCGGCCGCCGGCGCCCGCGTCGTCGTCAACGACCTGGACGCGGCCAAGGCCGCCGCGGTCGCCGACGAGATCGGCGCGACGGCCGTCCCCGGCGACGCCTCCGCGATCGTCGACGACGCCCGCGCCGCCCTCGGCGGCACCGTCGACGTCTACTGCGCCAACGCGGGGCTGGGCTCCGGCGGCACCGAGGCCGCCCCCGAGGAGGTCTGGGCCGCGGCCTGGGACGTGAACGTCATGGCGCACGTCCGCGCCGCGCACGCCCTGCTCCCCGGCTGGCTGGAGCGCGGCAGCGGCCGCTTCGTCTCCACCGTCTCGGCGGCCGGCCTGCTCACCATGGTGGGCGCGGCGCCCTACAGCGTCACCAAGCACGGCGCGTACGCCTTCGCCGAGTGGCTCTCCCTCACCTACCGCCACCGCGGGATCAAGGTCCACGCGATCTGCCCGCAGGGCGTGCGCACCGACATGCTCACCGCCGCCGGCTCGGCGGGCGAGCTGGTCCTCGCACCCACCGCGATCGAGCCGCAGGACGTCGCCGAGGCGCTCTTCGCGGGGATGGAGGCGGACCGCTTCCTGATCCTGCCGCACCCCGAGGTCGCCGAGTACTACGCGGCCCGCGCCGCCGTCCCCGACCGCTGGCTGACCGGGATGAACCACCTCCAGCAGAAGTGGGAGGCCGCCAAGTGACGGACTCGATCTACGCGGCCCGGCCCTGGCTCGGCGTCCTCAGCGAGGCCCAGAAGGCGCCCGTCACCCCGGCCGCCACCGTCGCCCACGCCTTCACCGCCGCCGTGCGCCGCGCCCCGGACCGCACCGCCCTCGCCTACTTCGACGGCCGTCTCTCCTACGCCGAGGTCGACGCCCTGTCGGACTCCGTGGCCGGCCACCTCGCCGCCCGGGGCCTGGAGCGCGGCGACCGCGTCGCGATCATGCTCCAGAACACCCCGCACTTCGTCCTGGCGCTGCTCGGCGCGTTCAAGGCGGGCGCGGTCGTGGTCCCCGTCAACCCCATGTACAAGTCGGGCGAGGTCGGCCACGTCCTGCACGACGCCGAGGTGACCGCGCTGGTCTGCACCGACCGGGCCTGGGAGGCGTACCTGCGCGAGACCGCCGCCGGCTCATCCGTGCGCATCGCGCTCACCGCCTGCGAGCTCGACTTCCAGGCGCGGGGCGACAAGCGGGTCCTGACGTTCGACCGGGTGACCCCGCCGGCCGACGACGCGGACGACCTGGTGGCCGTGGCCCGGGCCGGCCACCCGGCCCCCGCCGGCCGCGAACTCGCTCCGGACGACACCGCGCTGATCAGCTACACGTCCGGCACCAGTGGCGCCCCCAAGGGCGCCACGAACCTGCACCGCAACATCATGTACAACGCCGAGCGGCAGCGCACCGGACTCGCCCTGCCCGAAGGCGCCACCTACTTCGCGCTCGCGCCGCTGTTCCACATCACCGGCATGGTCTGCGAACTCGTCGCGAGCTTCGCCAACACCGGCACCCTCGCGCTCGCCTACCGCTTCGAACCCGGCGTCGTCCTCGACGCGTTCGCCGAGCACGAGCCCGCCTACACCGTCGGCCCGTCCACCGCCTTCATGGCGCTGGGCGCCCAGCCGCAGGCGACCCGCGAGCACTTCGCCTCCTTCGCCTCGATCTCCTCCGGCGGCGCGCCGGTGCCGCCCGCGCTGGTGGAGAAGTTCCGCGCCGCCTTCGGCCCCTACATCCACAACGGCTACGGCCTGACCGAGTGCACCGCGCCCTGCGCCTCCGTCCCCCCGGGCGTCGAGGCCCCCGTCGACCCGGTCTCCGGCACCCTCGCGGTCGGCGTCCCCGGCCCCGACTCCGTCGTGCGCATCCTCGACGACCTCGGCCACGAGGTGCCCTTCGGCGAACAGGGCGAGATCGCGGTCCGCGGCCCCCAGGTCGTGCCCGGCTACTGGCGCCGCCCCGACGCCACCGCCGAGGCCTTCCCCGACGGAGAACTGCGCACCGGCGACATCGGCTTCATGGACGAGCGCGGCTGGCTCTACGTCGTCGACCGCAAGAAGGACATGATCAACGCCTCCGGCTTCAAGGTCTGGCCCCGCGAGGTCGAGGACGTCCTCTACACGCACCCGGCCGTGCGCGAGGCGGCCGTCGTCGGCGTCCCGGACGCCTACCGCGGCGAGAGCGTCAAGGCGTACGTGAGCCTGCGCCCGGGCGCGGAGGCCACGTCCGAGGAACTGTCCGGATACTGCAAGGAGCGGCTCGCGGCGTACAAGTACCCGCGCGAGGTCGAGGTCCTGCGCGAGCTGCCGAAGACGGCGAGTGGGAAGATCCTCCGGCGGGAACTGCGTTCCCCCGCGGTGTGACGGAAGAAGTACGAGAAAGGCAGGTGGCGGCAGTGCCCAGGACGACGGACGGCGACGGTACGCCCGTTCCGCAACGGCTCCTCGCGGCCGCCACCCGGCTCTTCGCCGAGCGCGGCTACGACCGCACGTCGGTGCAGGAGATCGTGGAGGCGGCGGGCGTCACCAAGGGCGCCCTCTACCACTACTTCGGGTCCAAGGACGATCTGCTGCACGAGGTGTACGCGCGCGTGCTCCGCCTCCAGCAGGAGCGGCTCGACGCGTTCGCCGACGGGGACGACCCCGTCGAGCGGCGGCTGCGCGCGGCGGCGGCCGACGTCGTCGTCACGACGATCGACAACCTCGACGACGCGTCGATCTTCTTCCGCTCCATGCACCACCTCAGCCCCGAGAAGAACAAGCAGGTACGGGCCGAGCGGCGCCGCTACCACGAGCGGTTCCGGGCGCTGATCGAAGAGGGCCAGAAGACCGGCGTCTTCTCCGCCGACACCCCGGCCGACCTGGTGGTCGACTACCACTTCGGCTCGATCCACCACCTGTCGACCTGGTACCGCCCCGACGGCCCGCTCACCCCGCAGCAACTCGCCGACCAGCTGGCGGACCTGCTGCTGCGGGCGCTGCGGCCCTAGGACCTGTCCGGCAATTCCCGTCGTCACCCGGGGCAGACGGGAATTGTCAGACAGGCCCTAGCGGCAGGCAGATCCGCCGGCGACGCGGCCGGGACTACCGGTACTGCTTCAGCTCGCGCCGGGCCAGCGACCGCTGGTGCACCTCGTCGGGGCCGTCGGCCAGGCGCAGCGTCCGGGCGCCCGCCCACAGCTCGGCCAGCGGGTAGTCCTGCGAGACACCGCCCGCGCCGTGCAGCTGGACCGCCTTGTCGATGATGTCGACGACCGTCCGCGGGGTGGCGATCTTGATGGACTGGATCTCGGTGTGCGCCCCGCGGTTGCCGACCGTGTCCATCAGCCACGCCGTCTTCAGCACCAGCAGGCGCAGCTGCTCCACCGCCACCCGCGCGTCCGCGATCCACTCCTGCACCACGCCCTGCTGGGCCAGCGGCTTGCCGAAGGCGGTCCGGGCGACGGCCCGGCGGCACATCAGCTCGATGGCCCGCTCGGCCATGCCGATCAGCCGCATGCAGTGGTGGATGCGGCCGGGACCGAGCCGCGCCTGCGCGATGCCGAAGCCGCCGCCCTCCTCGCCGATCAGGTGATCGGCCGGCACGCGCGCGTGGTCGAAGACGACTTCTGCGTGGCCGCCGTGCCAGTGGTCCTCGAAGCCGTACACCGTCATCGCCCGGCGCACCTCGACGCCCGGGGTGTCGCGCGGCACCAGCACCATCGACTGCTGGCGGCGCGGGTCCGGGCCGTCCGGGTCCGTCTTGCCCATCACGATGAAGATCTTGCAGTCCGGGTTCATGGCACCCGAGATGTAGAACTTGCGGCCCGTGATGACGTACTCGTCGCCGTCGCGCTCGATGTGCGTCGTGATGTTCGTGGCGTCGGAGGAGGCGACCTCCGGCTCCGTCATCGCGAACGCCGAGCGGATCTCCCCGGCGAGCAGCGGCTCCAGCCACTGCTTGCGCTGCGCCTCGCTGCCGAACTGGGCGAGCACCTCCATGTTCCCGGTGTCGGGCGCGGCGCAGTTCAGCGCGGTCGGCGCCAGCTGCGGGCTGCGGCCGGTGATCTCGGCCAGCGGCGCGTACTGGAGGTTGGTCAGCCCCGCGCCGTGCTCGGCGTCCGGCAGGAAGAGGTTCCACAGCCCCTGCTTGCGGGCCTCGGCCTTCAGCTCCTCGACCACGGCCGGGGTCTGCCACGGCGAGTCGAGCGCGGCCCGCTGCTCGGCGGCGACCGCCTCGGCCGGGTACACGTGCGCGTCCATGAAGGCGAGCAGCCGCTCCCGCAGCTCCTGGGTGCGTGCGTCGAATGCGAAGTCCATGGGTGGGGTCAGCCTTCCTGAAGGTCCTGGAGGGTGGTGCGGCCGTGCTCGATGAAGACCGGGACCAGGTCGCCGATCCGGTCGAAGCCGGCGCCGACGGTCTGGCCGAGCGTGTAGCGGTAGTGGATTCCCTCCAGGATCACGGCGAGCTTGAACCAGGCGAACGCCGTGTACCAGGAGACGGCGGACACGTCGCGCCCCGAACGCGCGGCGTACCGCTCGACCAGCTCGGCCGGGGCCGGGTGCCCGGCGGCCGTGGCGGTCGTGGAGATGGGGGAGCCGGGCAGCTCCAGCGGCGCGCTGTACATCACGAGCAGGCCGAGATCGGTGAGCGGATCACCGAGCGTGGACATCTCCCAGTCGAGGACCGCCGTGATGCGGTCGGCGCCATCGGCGTCGTCGTCTCGGCGGATCAGGACGTTGTCGAGCCGGTAGTCCCCGTGCACGATCGTGGGCGCGGGCGAGGCGGGCAGCGAGCGGCCGAGCGCCGCGTGCAGCTCGTCGATGCCGGCCAGTTCCCGGTTGCGGGAGGCGTCCAGCTGCTTGCCCCAGCGGCGCAGCTGCCGGTCGAGGAAGCCCTCCGGCCGCCCGAAGTCGGCGAGGCCCACCTCGGCGGGGTCCACGGCGTGCAGGTCGACGAGCGTGTCCACGAGCCCGAGCACGGCGGCCCGGGTCCGCTCCGGGCCGAGCGGGGCGAGCTCCTCGGCGGTGCGGTACGGCGTCCCCGTCACGAACTCCATGACGTAGAACGGCGCCCCGAGCACCGACTCGTCCTCGCACAGCAGCAGCGGCTCGGGGACCGGTACGGCCGTGGGGTGCAGCCCCGCGATCACCCGGTACTCGCGCTTCATGTCGTGTGCGGTGGCCAGCACGTGGCCCAGCGGGGGCCGCCGCACCACCCACGTGGCCCGCCCGTCGCTGACCTGGTACGTCAGGTTGGAGCGGCCGCCCTCGACGAGCCGCCCGGACAGCGGCCCCCCGACCAGGCCGGGCCGCTCACGGTCGAGGTGGGCGCGCAGCTGGTCGAGATCGAGGCCAGGGGGGTGACTCATCGAGGTCCTCCGGAGTCCGGGTGGCTGAGGGGCGGGCGAGCAGGGGCAATGACCACATCATGCCGACCAGTCGGTATGCCGTCCAGTGGCGTACGGGATCGTGATCGTCCCCACGCCGGACCGGACGGCGGTCCGCGCGTGCCCAGCCCTCACACCACGAGCGCGGCCGCGGACACCGCCAGTGCCACGGTGCACAGTGCCGCCGTCAGCGCGGCCCGCCGGGACATCGGCTCGGGGGCCGCCTCGTCGCGGGCGAGGCCGGTGATCCGGCGGTGCGCGACCCCGAGGAAGCCCAGCCACATCGCGAGGCACAGCGCCGCGGCCACGAGACCCAGCGGATCGGTCCCGCCGTGCAGCACGGTCTTCACGGCGAGCACGGCCGCGACGGTGCAGGAGAGCGTCGTACGCCGCCAGGCGAGCCGGGTCCTGGCCGGCTGGAGACCGGGGTCGCGCGCGGGCTCCGGGGCCGCGTCCGCCCCGCTCACCCTTCCCAGCCCACGATCACCACGGCGACCATCGCCACGGCGACCAGCGCGACCACCAGGCTCAGGACCGCGGGGAAGCGCGACACCGGCAGATCCTCGCCGCGCCGCATCGCCCGCTCGCAGCGCACCCAGTGGCTCACCGCCCGCAGCGAGCAGAGCACGCCCGCGGCGAGCAGCGCCAGCGCGAGGCCCACGCGCCACGCCCAGCGCAGGTCCGGCAGGAACTGGTCCACGGCGAAGCCGCCGCCGATGAGCGCCAGCGCGGTGCGCACCCAGGCCAGGAAGGTGCGCTCGTTGGCCAGCGAGAAGCGGTAGTCGGGCGTGTCGCCCTCGTCCCTGACCCGTTCCGGGGCGAACCAGAGGCGGACGTTACGCACGAATTCGATCACTGGAGGGACCCTACCTGTGCGTCAGTCGCGCGTACGCCGCGAGGCTGTCCGGCGTCCACGGCCACGCGTCGAGCCGCCGCTCCAGTTCGTCCCGGGTCAGGAACGCGTGCCAGTCGATCTCCTCGGCCTGCGGCCGCACCGGGAGGTCGCAGGTCACCTCAGAGACGTACGACCACCAGGAGCCGCCGCCGTGCGGGTCCTCGTACAGGAACTTGAACAGCGGGGCCGGGGCCGGCAGCCCGCTCACCCCCAGCTCCTCCTCGGCCTCCCGCAGCGCCGCCGCGTCGTAGCTCTCGCCCGCGCCGACGACTCCGCCGACGAACATGTCGTACCGCCCCGGGAAGACGAGCTTGGTCGGGGTCCGCCGGTGCACGAAGATCCGGCCCGCCGGGTCGCGGACCAGGATGAACGCGGCCCGGTGACGCAGTCCGCGGGCGTACGCCTCGCCGCGGGGTGCCTGGCCGATGACATGGTCCTGGGCGTCGACGATGTCCAGGATCTCTTCAGCGGGGTTCATCCGACCAGGCTAGTTCCGTGGCGACGTGCACGTACGTCGTGGCCGATCGCGCAGTTCCCCGCGCCCCTGACGGAGCTGGTCTTCGGTGGTGACGTGCACGTGCACGGGACGGGGAGCATGCGCCCCGTCAGGGGCGCGGGGAACGGCGCGAGCAACCACATGCGACCTGCACCGGACAGTGGACACTCGCCCCGTCAGGGGCGCGGGGAACTGCGCGACCAGCCGCAACGGGCCCGCACCCGACCACAAACACCGGCCGAGTCCAGCCCAGCCCCCCTTACATGCCGCTCCGCATGGAATCCCGCTCCCGCACCGCGGCCCCCGGCATGGCCGGATGCAACCCGAGCAGCACCACCCCCGCCACCACCCCGGCCAACCCCACCGCCTGCCACGCCAACGCCCCCGTATCCATCCGCAACCGGTCCCCGAGAAAACCGACCCCGCACACGATCCCCGCCAACGGCTGCGCAGCAGTGAGCGCCGGCAACGACATCCGCAGCGGCGCCGTCTCGAACGCGCTCTGCACCAGCACCAGCCCCGTCACCCCGAGAGCGAACACGGCGTACGGCTGCCAGGACGTGAGCAGCTCCGACCAGCTCCCCGAACCGAACCGCTGCCCGCTCACCCGGGTCAGCGCGTCCTGTACCCCGTACAGCATCCCCGCCGCCACCGCGAGCAGCGCCGGCGCCGCGCTGAGCCGGGACCGCTTCGCGAGGGCCGCGAGCGCCAGGGCGCCGCCGACCATCAGGCCGATGATCAGCCAGTGCCGCAGCGGGTCGGTGACCGCGGTGCCGCCGCGCGGCTGCCCGGCCACGATGAACGCCGTCACCCCGCCCGCGAGCAGCAGCAGCCCGGCCCAGCCCTGCCGGCCCAGCGGCGCCTTGGTCTGGTGGCGCGAGAGGACCAGGGCGAAGAGGAGGTTGGTGGCGAGGAGCGGCTCGACCAGGGAGACCTCGCCGCGGCCGAGCGCGACGGCGCCGAGCCCCATGCCGCAGACCATCAGCCCTATCCCGGCCAGCCAGCGCGGCATCCGGATCAGGTCGAGCAGCAGCCGGGGGGAGAGGAAGTCGCCGAGCGGGGCGTGCTGGGCCGCGTTCTGCTGGAGGACGAAACCGATGCCCAGGCAGAAGGCCGCGCTCACGGCGAGGACGAGGACCAGGACCGACACGCTGCGCACCTCGGACAGCTGCTGGACGGGCAGGGACGGGTATCTGCCGACGATAGCGCTCCACGGCGCCGCCCGCTCGACGAGCCGCGCGGCAGAGCCGCCGGGCCCCAGCGCGCCGCCTACACGTGTCACATGCGCAAGGTCCCAGCTCACGGCCGTGCTTACGAAATTCGAACACCGAACTCGGCATTAACAGCGCCGAGTTGGTGAACTCTGTCACTCGATCTCCCTTGACGGGGAGGGCCCGGTACCGGTTTGCTGTGCGTGATCTTCCGTCCCGGCCCGCGCAGCGTCGCGCGGGCCGGACGTTCGTCGCTTCGTAGCTGAAAAAAGTCGTAGAGGAACCGCCGCGGTGTCCCCACCCCCGCCTCCGCTCGGGCGCCCCCGCAAGAAGGCCGCGCACTCCTTCGACCCCGCTCTCGACGACACCGCTCTCGTCACCGCCCGCGCCGCCCTCGCCCAGGGCCGGTGGACCGAGGCCCGGGCTTTGCTCGCCGCGACCGGGGAGGACTGGGACCGCCGCGGCCACCGTGTCATGGGCCTCGCGCAGGAAGCCACCGCGACCGCCTGGGCGAGTGACTGGCGGCTGGCCGAACCGGAGTCCGCGGACGCCTCCGTCCTCCTCGCCTGCGCCGCCGTGCACCGCGCCGTGGCCGGCCGGACCCGCCCCGACAAGGCCCGCGCCGCCTGCACGCAGGCCGCCGCCCTGGTGCCCCGGGACCCGACCCCCTGGCTCGGACTGCTGCTCCTGGAGCGCGAGTTGGGCCGCGAGGAGGACGTCGTACGCCTCTTCGACGAGGTGCGTCTGCGCCACCCGGCCCACCACCACGCCCACCACCTGATGGTGGCCCGGCTCGCCGAGCGGCGCGCCGACGCGGGCCAGGACCCGCTGCACGAGGTGTACGACTTCGCGGCCTGGGCGGCCGAACAGGCCCCGTCCGCCTCCCCGTTGGCCGTGCTGCCGGTCGTCGCGCACGCCGAGCGCTACCGCGTCCTGGCCCGGGCGGGCGTCGAGCCCGCCGACCCGAAGGCGTCCGGCCACTGGGGCGGCCGACGGGCCCGCCTCGTGATGAAGGCCGCCTTCGACTGGTGGCTGGAGTGGGGCGACCCGCAGGACCGGGCGGGGTTCGCGCACCCACGCGGCCGCATCGACCTCAACTTCCTGGCCCACGCCAAGTACTGCGAGGGACGCCCGGCCGAGGCGGCCGTCCTGTTCCACCGCATCGGGCCGCACCTCACCCCGGCCCCCTGGTCGTACCCGGACCGGGACCCGCACGAAGCGTTCCGTACCGCGCGCGATGCCGCGCTCGGCACGGCGTAGAGGATCCAGCCGGCAATCCACAGCACCCATCGGAAGGGACGACCCCGCGATGACGACGGGCAGTTCGAGCACGAGTGACAGAGCAGTGGTGGCCGAACCGGGCATCAGCACCTATCGGGGCGAGGAGAGCGCGCTGCGCGCCGGCCGGCTCGGCACGGCCGGGCTGCTGCTCTCCGTGCTCGCCGCGACGGGCCCGGTGATGGTGGTGGCCGGCGTCATGCCCACCACGTTCGCCGTCATGGGCGTCGTCGGCATGCCGCTGCTCTTCCTCATCCTCGGCGTCGTCCTGACCCTCTTCAGCGTCGGCTACGCGGAGATGAGCCGGCACGTGCACAACGCGGGCGCCTTCTACGCGTACATCTCCCGCGGCCTCGGCCCGACCACCGGCGCGGCCGCCGCCCTGGTCGCGCTCGTCGCCTACAGCGTGCTCCAGGTCGGCATCTTCGGCATCTTCGGCTTCGAGGTCGCCGGCCTCTTCCAGCAGTACCTCGACGTCGAACTCGCCTGGTGGATACCGGCGCTGGTCGCCGTCGTCGCGGTCGGCGTCCTCGCCCTGCTGAAGATCGACGTCAACGCGAAGGTGCTCGGCGTCCTGCTCCTGCTCGAAGTCGCCGTCGTGGTCGTCTTCGACATCGCGGCGCTCGGCGACCCGGGCAAGGAGGGCCTGTCCCTGCACGCGTTCAACCCCTCGACGCTCTCCGGCGTGGGCCTCGGCACCGCCCTGTGCTTCTGCATCGCCGCGTTCACCGGCTTCGAGCAGGCACCCGTGTACGCGGAGGAGACCAGCCGCCCGCACATCCTCGTGCCCCGCGTCATGTTCCTGGCCGTCGGCGGCGTCGCCGTCTTCTTCGCGCTCAGCTCGTGGGCGCTGACCGTCGCCACCGGCCCGGGAGCCATCGTCGGGGAGGCCCGCAAGCAGTCCGCGGGCCTGCTGTTCGGCCTGACCGACAGCCGGCTCGGCGGCACCTTCACCGACGTCGTCCACGTCCTGTTCGTCACCGGCATGTTCGCGGCGCTGCTCAGCTTCCACAACGTGGTGGCGCGGTACGCCTTCGCGATGGGCCGCGAGGGCCTGCTGCCCGCGCGGTTCGGCCGCACCCACAGCGGCACCGGCGCGCCCGGCACCGGCTCGGTCCTCCAGTCGGTGATCTCCCTGATCGTCGTCGTCTGCTTCGCGGTCGCCGACGACGGCCCGGCCGGCGACCCGACGGCCCCGGTCCTCCACCTGTTCACGTGGGGCGGCAACGTGGGCGCGCTCGGTGTCATCCTGCTCATGGCCACGGCGTCCCTCGCGGTCATCGTCTTCTTCGTCAAGCGCGGCGCGGCGGGCCCGCAGGCGTGGCGCCTGGTGGCCTCCGGCATCGCGGGCCTCGCCCTGCTGGTGATCGCCGGCTACACGATCAAGGACTTCGACGTCCTGGTCGGCTCGGGTCCGGACTCGGCCCTGAACTGGCTGCTGCCCGGCGTCATCGCCCTGGCCGCGGTGGCCGGCGTCGTCTACAGCCTCGTCCTGCGCTCCCGCAACCCCGCGGCCCACGCCCGGATCGGGCTCGGCAACGAGGCGTTCCAGCTGGAGAAGAAGGCAGGCTGAGCCCCCGGTACGACGGCCGGGTCCGGCCTCCGGACCCGGTCAGCCGCCGAAGTCCAGCAGCACCTTGCAGGAGGCCGCCCGGTCCGCCGCCAGCGTGAAGGCGCGGCCGGCCTCGGCCACCGGGACCACCGCGCTGACCAGGCCCGCGAGGGCCGGCTCCCGCGCGAGCAGGGCGAGCGCGGCGTCGAACTCGGTGTCGAAGCGGAACGCGCCGCGCAGCTCGATCTCCCGGCTCACCACCAGGTTCCCGGCGAACGGGCTCTGCCCCGGCGGCAACATCCCCAGCTGCACGACCACACCACCCCGCCGCACCCGGCGCAGACAGGTGTCGAGCCCGGCCGCCACCCCGGACGCCTCGATCGCGGCCCCGGCCTCCTCGGGCCAGCCGGGATCGGCCGGGTCGTCGGCCCGTACGAGGGTGTCGGCGCCCGCGACGGCGGCGTACTCCAGGGCCATCGGCAGCAGGTCCGTCGCGGTGACCCGGGCCGCGCCCGCCGCCTTCGCCGCCGCGACGACGAGGCAGCCGATCGGTCCTGCGCCGGTCACCAGGACGTGCCGCCCCGCGACGTCCCCGGCCCGGCGCACCGCGTGCAGCGCCACCGCGAGGGGCTCGGCGAGCGCGGCCCGCTCCGGCGGCAGGCCCGCGGGCAGGGGCCGTACCTGGTCCGCGGCTACCGCGATCCGGTCCGCGAAGCCGCCCTGGACGTGCGGGGTGCGGGCCGCGCTGCCCAGGTAGCGGGTGTCGCGGCAGACGTTGCGGCGCCCGTCGAGGCACTCGGGGCAGCTGTCGCACGGCGTCGCCGGGTGCACGGCCACCGGGGTCCCGGGCCGCGGACCCGAGGCGCCCGGCCCGTACCCGAGCACCGTGCCGACGACCTCGTGCCCGAGCACCATCGGCGCGCGCAGCCGGAAGTCGCCGACGCCGCCGTGGCGCCAGTAGTGCAGGTCGGAGCCGCACACCCCGCCGTACCTGACGGCGACGAGCGCCTGCCCGGGGCCGGGGACAGGGGCGGGGAGTTCGTCGACGCGCAGGTCACCGGCGCCGTGGATCACGCAGCCCATCATGGCAACTCCCGTTTCAGAGCACGCTGGTCATGCCGCCGTCGACGTACAGGATCTGTCCGCCGACGAAGTCCGCGGCGGGGGAGGCGAGGAAGAGCACGCCGCCGACGAGGTCCTCGGTGCGGCCCCAGCGGCCTGCCGGGGTGCGACGGCGCACCCAGGCGCTGAACTCCTCGTCGCGGACGAGGGGCTCGGTCAGCTCGGTCTCGATGTAGCCGGGGCCGACCCCGTTGACCTGGACGCCCGAGGGGCCCCAGTCGGCGCACATGCCCTTGGTGAGCATCTTCAGGGCGCCCTTCGTGGCCGCGTACGGGGCGATGCCGGGGCGGACCACCTCGCTCTGGAGTGAGCAGATGTTGACGATCTTGCCGCGGCCGCGCCCGACCATCCCGCGCGCCACCTCCCGCGCCACCAGGAACGCGCTGGTCAGATTGGTGTCGAGCAGGCGGTGCCAGTCGGCGTCGGCGAACTCCAGGAGCGGGGCCCGCAGTTGCATCCCCGCGTTGTTGACGAGGATGTCGAGCGGGCCGACCCGCTGCACGACGTCGGCGATCCCGGCGGCGACGGCGGGTCCGTCGGTGACGTCGAACGCCGCCGTGCGGACCGCACCGCCCAGCTCCCGGGCCGCCTGCGCGAGCCGGTCCGGGTCACGGCCGTTGAGCACGACCGTGCAGCCGGCCTCCAGGAGGCCGCGGGCCAGGGCGAACCCGATCCCGCGGCTGGACCCGGTGACGAGGGCGGTGCGGCCGCTGATGTCGAACAGGGGGTGACTCATCGGTGTACCTCTCCTGGCGCGCGGCTAGAGGATCAGCGAGAGCAGCAGTACCAGGGCGCCCGCGACCACGGAGATGATCGTCTCCATGACCGACCAGGTCTTGACCGTCTGCCCGACACTGAGCCCGAAGTACTCCTTGACCAGCCAGAACCCGGCGTCGTTGACGTGGCTGAAGAAGAGGGAGCCCGCGCCGATCGCGAGGACCAGCAGCGCCGTGTGGGTCTCCGACATGTTCGCGGCCAGCGGCGCGACGAGACCGGCGGCCGAGACCGTCGCGACGGTCGCCGAACCGGTGGCGAGGCGGATCACCACGGCGATCAGCCAGGCGAGCAGCAGCGCGGAGATGTGCCAGTCCTTGGAGATGTCCAGGACCATCTGGCCGACGCCGGAGTCGATGAGGGTCTGCTTGAAGCCGCCGCCCGCGCCGACGATGAGCAGCACGCCCGCGATCGGGGCGAGCGACTTCTCGGTGGTGGCCTGGAGCTTGCCCTTGGTGAACCCGGCCGGGCGGCCGAGCGTGAACATGGCGACGATGACGGCCACCAGGAGCGCGGTCAGCGGGTTGCCGATGACGTCGAAGGTGCGCTGCACGGTGTGCTCGGGGTCGTCCACGATGATGTCGACGAGCGCCTTGGCCAGCATCATGACGACCGGCAGCAGGATGGTGACGACCGCGGCGCCGAAGCTGGGCCGCTTCTCCAGGTCGTCCGAGGCCCGCCCGGGGACCATCTTGTCGGGCACGGGGACGTCCACCCAGCGGGCGGCGTACTTGGAGAAGACCGGACCGGCGAGGATCACCGTCGGGATGGCGACGACGATGCCGAGCGCCAGCGTGATGCCCAGGTTGGCCTTGACCGCGTCGATCGCGACGAGCGGGCCGGGGTGCGGCGGGATCAGGCCGTGCATGACCGACAGGCCCGCGAGGGCGGGGATGCCGATCCGCATCAGTGAGTAGTTGCCGCGCTTGGCGACCATCAGGACGACCGGGATCAGCAGCACGATGCCGACCTCGAAGAAGAGCGGCAGACCGATCACGGCGGCGATCAGGACCATCGCCCAGGGCATCGCCTTGCCACCGGACTTCCCCGCCTTGGCGAGGATCGTGTCGACGATCTGGTCCGCGCCGCCGGAATCGGCGAGCAGCTTGCCGAGGATCGCGCCGAGCGCGATCAGCACGCCCACACCGGCCACCGTCGAGCCGAGGCCCGCGCTGAAGCTGGTGATCGCCTTGTCCAGCGGCGCCCCGGCGAACGCGCCGAGCGCGAGCGAGCCGATGGTCAGGGCCAGAAAGGCGTGGAGCTTGAACTTCGTGATGAGCAGGACGATGACGGCGATGCCCGCGAGGACGGCGATCCCGAGCTGGGCATGGCCCGCGGAGGTGATCGGCTCGACGGCGTCCGCTGCCAGCATCTCGACGCTGAGACTGGTCACGGTCTTTTCCCTTGCATGCGAGGGGAGGGGTCGGGGAGGAGGTGCTGCTGCGGGCTACGCGGAGTCGCGCGCGGCCAGGGCCCGAACGGCCCGGTCGGCGATCTCGTCCGGGGAACCCGACACATCGACGTCGACGCCCGCCTCGTCCGCCGCGAGCGGCTGGAGCGTGGCGAACTGCGAGTCGAGGAGCGCGGTCGGCATGAAGTGGCCCTGGCGGTGGGACATCCGGTCCTCGATGAGCGCGCGGCCGCCGGTGAGGTGCACGAAGACGACACCGGGCGCCTCGGCCCGGAGCCGGTCGCGGTAGCTGCGCTTCAGGGCGGAGCAGCTGACCACCCCGCCGTGCCCGGCGCGGCCGTGGGCCCACGCGCCGATGGCGTCCAGCCACGGCCGGCGGTCCTCGTCCGTGAGGGCCGTGCCGGCCGTCATCTTGGCGATGTTGGCCGGGGGGTGGAAGTCGTCGCCCTCGGCGTAGGGGACGCCGAGCCGTTCGGCGAGCAGGGGACCGATCGTCGTCTTGCCGGTGCCTGCCACGCCCATGACCACGACGACATGGGGGGTACTCATCGCTGCCTCGCTGTCTTCATCGACATCGCTGTGTCACGCCACTGAAACTCAATAGGTCTGACAAATTCAAGAGGCTGTGACTTAAAAGTCAGACTTTTTGTTGCCTCTGCCGGAACCGTACGCTGGCCCCATGACCACGAAGGACCGGGGCCTGCACGCCCGCGTACTGGACAGCCTCGGTCCCGCGATCACGGCGGGGGAGTACCCGGCGGGCAGCGTGTTGCGCAC
This sequence comes from Streptomyces sp. NPDC006552, assembly GCF_040611655.1. Taxonomy (NCBI): domain Bacteria; kingdom Bacillati; phylum Actinomycetota; class Actinomycetes; order Kitasatosporales; family Streptomycetaceae; genus Streptomyces; species Streptomyces sp. NPDC006552. Next base: position 39,084 of record NZ_JBEXOS010000019.1, on the reverse strand, counting down.
CGACGAGCTGGCGCAGCGCTACGAGGTGTCGCGCTCGGTGATGCGCGAGGCGGTGCGGGTCCTGGAGTCCATGCACCTGGTGGCGTCCCGGCGCCGCGTCGGCGTCACCGTCCGGCCCGCGCACGAGTGGAACGTCTACGATCCGCAGGTCATCCGGTGGCGCCTCGCCGGGGCCGACCGGCCGCGCCAGCTGCGCTCGCTCACCATGCTGCGCTCGGCCGTCGAGCCGGTCGCCGCGGGGCTCGCCGCCCGGTACGCGTCGGCGCAGCAGTGCGCGGCGCTGACCGAGTGCGCGCTCGGCATGGTCGCCACCTCCCGCGGCCAGCAGCTGGAGGCGTACCTCGTGCACGACGTCGAGTTCCACCGGGTCGTGCTGAACGCGTCGGGCAACGAGATGTTCGCCCACCTCGGCGACCTGGTGGCGGAGGTACTCGCGGGCCGCACCCACCACCAGGTCATGTTCGAGGACCCGGACCCGGCGGCGGTCACGCTGCACGTGCGGGTCGCCGACGCGGTGCGCGAGGGCGATGCCGAGCGGGCCGAGGCGCTCACCCGCGAGATCGCCGTCGGCGCCCTGCACGAGCTGGACATCCTGGCGCCCTGACCGGCCCGGCGCCGCGGCACATCACTCGATGAAGTCCCCGTCGACGTACACCCACGCGCCCGCCATCCGCAGGAACTGGCTGCGCTCGTGCAGCGCGCCCGCGCGGCCGCCGTCCCGGTAACGGGCGCGGAAGGTGACGGTGCCGCCTTGGTGGAACGCCGAGCCGTCGGTGGTCTCCAAAATCTCCAGACCGGTCCAGCTGAGCGCCGGATCGAAGTCGATCGCCGGCGGCCGGGTGTCCGGGTGCCAGGTGCGCAGCAGGTATGCGGCGTCCTTGCGGGTGAACGCCGTGTACCGGGAGCGCATGAGGGCCTCGGGGGTGGGGGCCGCGGCGCCGGAGTGGTAGCGGCCGCAGCAGTTCTCGTACGGCTCGGGGAGGCCGCAGGGGCAGGTGGGGAGGGTGGGGCGTGCCATGGGGGCATTGTCCCCCACGGCACGCTCAGCCCGGTGTGACGGTGAGCGGTGCGCCCTGCGTGCGGTCGGAGGCCGGCCCCGTCTCGACCGCGAACTCGCCCGCCTCCACGACGCGTTCGAGGTCGCGGCCGACCGAGGCGAGCGTCTGCGCCGTCACCGCGAAGACCACCTCGCGCCGCTCGCCCGGCGCGAGGTCCACCCCGGTGAAGCCGCGCAGCTCGCGCACCCGCGGCCACGACGAGCCGCCCGCGACCCGCCGCACATACAGCTGCACGGTCTCGCGGACGGCCGCCGCGCCCGTGTTCTCGACGGTGACCGTGCAGGTCAGCCGCGGGTCGCCGGCCGGTGCGCGGGTAGCGCTGAGGACGGGCGGCCCGTAGCGCACGGACCCGTACGACAGCCCGTGCCCGAAGGCGTACCGCGCGGTCGCCGGCTGGTCGACGTACCCCCGGTAGCCGTGGTCCTTGCCGTTGTAGACCACCGGGAGCTGGGCCGCCGAGCGCGGCACCGACACCGGCAGCCGGCCCGCGGGGCCCGCCGCGCCGAAGAGCACGTCCGCGACGGCCCGCCCGCCCCACGGCCCCGGGTACCACGCGCAGAGCAGCGCCCCCGGCCCGGCGAAGGGCGGCAGCGCGTGCGGCCGTCCCTGCACCAGGACCGTCACCACCGGCGTCCCGGTCGCCGCGACCGCGTTCAGCAGCGCCGTCTGGCCGGCCGGCAGCGCGAGGTCGGCCAGGTCGACGCCCTCGCCGCAGGTCATCCCGGGCGGGTTCCCGGCCGCGACGACCGCCGCGCCGTTGGCCGCGAACCGGGTGCCGTCCTCGCGGGCGCTCGACCCGCCGAGCACGACCACCGCGACCTGCGCCCCGGCGGCCAGGGCGACCGCCTCCGCGAGGCCCGAGCGGTCGTCACCGACCAGCTCGCAGCCGCGCGCGTACGTCACCGCGCGGCCGGGGCCGGCCGCGGCCCGGATGCCGTCGAGCACGGTGACACCGGTGCCGGGCCGCTGCGGCGCCGTGTAGTCGCCGAGCTGCTGCGGCACGGAGTCGGCGTTCGGCCCGAGCACGGCGATCCGGCGCACGGCGGACGACAGGGGCAGGGTCGTCCCGTCGTGCTCCAGCAGCGTGACCGACGCGCGCGCCAGGCGCTCGCTGAGCTTCGCGGCCCCGGCGGGACTCTCCCCGCGCTCGACGTACGGCGCCTCGAACAGCCCGAGCCGGAACTTCAGCGCGAGGACCCGCCCGACCGCCCGGTTCAGAGCCTCCTCGGCCAGCAGCCCGCGCTCGACGGCCTCCCCGAGCCGCGGGAAGGCCCCGTCCCACAGGCTCAGATCCGTGCCCGCCGCGAGGGCCGTCGCGCCCGCCGCCACCGGATCGCCCGCAAGGCGCACCAGCCGGTCGAGCGCGCACCCGTCCGCCATCACGATCCCCTCGAACCCCCAGCGGCGGCGCAGAAGTTCGGTGAGCAGGTACGGGTTCGCGGCGCAGGGGAGCCCGTCGAACTCGTTGTAGGCCGCCATCACCCCGGCGGCCCCGGCCCGCACCCCGGCGCGGGCCGCCATGAGATGGATCTCGTGCAGCTCGCGGGCGCCCAGCTCGGTCGCCGCGCTGTTGCGCCCGCCGACCGTCGCACCCTGCCCGGCGAAGTGCTTCAGGACCACTCCGACGCCCTGGGACCGCATGCCGCGCACCAGCGCCTCGGTGAACCGGGCCGCCAGGTACGGATCCTCCCCGAAACACTCCTCGGTCCGGCCCCAGCGCGGATCGCGCACCAGATCGAGCGCGGAGACGAGCGCCAAGTGGCCGCCGCGCGCCCGCAGTTCGGCAGCGGCAGCGGCGGCCGCCGCCTCGTACAGCTCCGGGTCCCAGCTCGCGCCGACCGCGAGATTGGCGGGCAGCACCGTACCGTCGAGGGCCTGGTGCCCGTGCGGCACCTCCTCGACCATCAGCACCGGGATGCCGAGCCGCGTCCCCTCCACCACGTGCCGCTGCACCGCGTCGGTGACCCGGGCCGCGTCCGCCGCCGTGATGCCGTCCGCGAAGGTCACGCCCGACCAGGGATCGGCGCGCTGCAACCCGTACAGGGCGCCCATCCCGTCGTACGCCGCGACCTCGGCGCGGAAGACGTCGGTGAGCCGGTGCCCGCCGTCGGCGCCGCGCTCGTAGGCGTGCCAGCCGTACAGCCGCTGGTTGACCTGCCCGACCTTCTCCGGCAGCGTCATGCGGCGCAGGAGGTCGGCCACCCGGTCGGGGACGGCCGCGGCCGGGTCGCGGTACAGCGGCTCGCTCACCGCAGCTCCAGGACACGGACCCCGAAGGCGGGAAGGGTCACGGCGGCGAGCGGCTCGCCGGTGTCCAGCGCGTGCAGCGTCCCGTCCACGACCGGACGCACGGTCAGCTCGCCGTCGGCCTGGCTGACCAGCCAGACGAACCGCCGCCCGTCCTCGTGCACCAGCACGTCCGCGCCGACGTGCGGCTCGTCCACCGTCACCGGTCGCGCCACCCCGGCGACCTCGGCCAGCGCCGCGTACAGCCGGTGCGTCCGCTCCGGATTGACGCGGGCCGTGCGCGCGGCCATGTGCTCCAGCGGATACGTGGCGAGCACGGTGCGCCCGCGCCCGGTCTCCCGGCACAGCAGCGCCGGACGGCCGTGCCCGTCCACCGCGACGACCCGGGCGTCGCGCGGCACCACCGGCAGATAGGCGCGGCTGTCCTCGTTGCCCGCCACCGGGAAGCGCAGCACCTCGCCCGCGCGGACGGTGCCGAAGTCCTCCTGGAACGTCATCTCCAGCGTGTCGTCCTCGATCGGCTCCGCGACCCCGTACGAGAGCTGCTGCTCGACGCCGAAGAGACCGTCCAGGTCGTCGAACCACGGGCCGCGGGTGCCCGGGTGCTCACCCGAGCAGAACGACAGATAGACCGTCGCGCCCTCCTCCGCCCTGCGCTGGAGCGCCCGCCGCGTCCGCGTCGTCAGCTGCCGGGTCGCGGGCAGCAGGTAGAGATCCACGTCCTCCGCGATGCCGTCCGCCTCCCGGGTCAGGCCCACCGGCAGATCGGCGGCGCGCGCGGCCACGTACCCCTGGTGCAGCGACGTGAAGATCAGCGGGCGGTCCGCCGGTCGGCTGTAGGGGTAGCCGCGCTCCAGGAACGCGGGCACGACCAGCGCGGCGCCCGCGTCCGCGCGGCGACAGCGCGCGAAGTCCACGTCCTTCAACACCTGCGCGAAGGCGGCCAGTTCACGCAGCGGCTCCTTCGGCGCGCCCGCGGCGTCCGTGATCCCGAAGTGCATCTCGAAGGGGTGGTGGTCGTAAGGGGACTGCTCCCACAGGTCGTCGTAGTCGGTGTTGTTCCAGGCCATCCAGCCGGTCGCGCCGCCGAGCAGCGAATTGTGCAGCGTCTGGCGGTAGTACACGCCCGCGTTCGCCGCCGAGACCGTGTCCGTCGACAGGCCGAACTCCTCGAGGACCACCGGCTGCCCGGTCACGCCCGCCAGCTCGCACTCGAACGCGGCGCGGTAGTGCTGGCGCGGCCGGTCGGTGTCCGAGCGGTAGACGTGCGGGCCGACGAAGTCCACGTACTCGGCGGTGTCGCGCAGCGAGAAGCCGTTGTCGCGGCCCGTCACCTCGATGCCCCAGGCGCCGTCGCCGAGCGAGACCGGCTGCGTCGCGCCCGCCGCCCGCACCGCGTTGCACATCGCCTGCGCCCACGCCGTCACCACGTCGCTGGAGGGCGGGTCGACCTGGTAGATCCGGCCGTACCCGGGCATCTCGTTGGTGATGAGCCAGCCGGTGACCGCCGGGTGGTCCGTGAAGCGGCGCGTCATCTGGGCGGCGAACCAGGCCTGCCGGCCCACCATCCACACGTCCTCGTACAGATCGCGGCCGCCCCGCCACGCCGGGTCCCAGTTCTCGCCCGACATGTGCCCCACGATGAACGTCGGCACCGTCCCCATGCCCCGCTCCCGGTGCGCGTCCAGGAAGTCGCGGAACCGCGCGCACAGCTCCTCGTCGATGCGGTGCGGCTCCGGGTGGAAGTCCGGCCAGTAGAAGAACGAGCGGGTCATGTTCAGCCCGTGCGCGCGCAGCACGTCCAGCTCCTCGCGCACCACCTCCGGGTCGTAGTCGCGCCACATCAGGGGACCGCCTGTGCGGGACCAGAAGTTGGCGCCGAGCCAGGGCAGGACGGCGGCGTCGTGGGTGAGGTGGGCGCTGTGGCGTCGCATGGTGGTACGGGTCTCCGTTGCTGAAGTGCGTGCGGCGGAACGTCAGTTGTGGGGGGCGGGTCCGGTCGACTCGCGGACGACGAGGCGGGGCCGCTCGTCCAGGCGCACCGCCGGCAGCTCCTCGCCGCACCGGGCCAGCAGGGTCCGGGCGGCGGCCGCGCCGACCCGCTGCACCTGCTGGTCGACGGTGGTCAGGCGCGGGTGCAGCCAGCGGCCGAGCGGCAGGTTGTCGTAGCCGACGACCGACACGTCCCGCGGTACGCGCAGCCCGGCCCGCTGGGCGGTGCCGATGCCGCACACCGCCATCGAGTCGTTGGCGTAGACGAGGGCGGTCGGCCGCCCGGCGGCGGCCAGCAGCTCCTGGGTCACGGCGACGGCCGCGGCCTCCGAGAAGTCGGTGTGGCGCACGGCGGCGGGCACGAGCCCGGCCGCGGCGAGACGCTCCTCGAAGACGGCCAGCCGCAGCCGGGTGTGCTGGAGCTCCGCGGGACCGGCGATGTACGCGATCCGCTCGTGCCCCAACTCGCGCAGATGAGCTACGACTTCGCGCACGCCCGCACCCTGCCGGCCGAGCCCGACGACCGGCACCCCCGCCGCCGGGGTCGGCGCGCCGAGGAGTACCGCGGGCAGCCCGAGCCGGGTCAGCAGCGCCGGCCGCGGATCGTCGGCGCGGGCGTCCGTCAGCACCGCCCCGTCCACCCGCTTCTCCGCGGCGAGCCGCTCGTACAGCGCGCTCTCCTCCGCGACATCGGCGACCAGGTGGAGCAGCAGGCCGTAGCCGCGCGGCGCCAGCTCGCCCTCGATGCCGGTGATCAGCTCGCTGAAGTGCGGGTCCGCGCCCAGCACATCGGTGGGCCTGCGCACCACCAGGGCGAGCGTGCGGGTGCGGGCGCTGCGCAGCGCCGTCGCCGACGCGCTCGGCGACCAGCCGAGGTCGAGCGCCGCCGCCAGGATCCGCTGCCGGGTCGCCTCGGCGAGCCGCCCCTTGTCGTTGAAGGCCTGCGAGACCGCCGCCGTCGACACCCCCGCGGCGGCCGCCACCGCCTTGATGGTCGGCCGCCCGGATTTCCTGGTCGTACGGGTACCGCTCACATCTTCACCGCCCCACTCACCAGTGCCTGCTGCATCCGCTTCTGGAGCACCGTATAGACCACCCAGACCGGGACGAGCGTCAGGACGGTGCCCGCGGTCAGCACCCCGTAGTCCGTGCCGGTGATCGCCTTCAGGGTGGGCAGCGCCACCTGGACGGTGCGCTGTGCCGGGTCGGGCCCGATGATGACGAGGGAGTACAGGTACTCGTTCCAGAAGGTCAGGAAGTTGAGCAGCAGCACCGTCGCGATGCCGGGCAGGCACATCGGCGTGTAGACGTGGCGCAGGACCGCGAAGGTGGACGCGCCGTCGAGCCGGGCGGCCTCCTCCATCTCCTTGGGCACCGTCCGCATGAACTGCACCAGGATCACCACCGACAGCGGCATCGCCGTCGCGGGCAGGAACAGCACCATGAACGTGCGGGTGTGGAAGAGTCCGGTCGCCGCCGCGAGGAGAAAGGTCGGGAAGAGCGCGGCGAACGTCGGGATCAAAAAGCCCAGCGAGAAGACCTTCTCCACCCCCGAGGCGAGGCGGCCCGTGGAGCGGGCGAGCGCGAAGGCGGCGGGGATCGCGAGCGCCAGCGTCAGGACGAGCGAGAAGACCGTCACCAGCGCCGAGTTGACCACCGCGAGCCCCAGGTCCGCGCTCTCGAACGCGGTCGAGAAGTTCCCGAACCCGAACGACGTCGGCAGCGCGAAGGGGTGCGCGAAGATCTCGTCGTTCGTCTTGAACGCCGACGCGACGAAGTAGTACAGCGGGACGACCAGGAGCACCGCGTACAGCCACACCAGGATGTGCGCGGGCAGCCAGGACCGGCCGAAGCGGGAACGTGCCGAGGACTTCAAGGCGGACTCCGATCAGGGAACTGGCGGTCAGTAGCTCTGCCGGAACACGCGCCGGACGGCGAGCAGCCCGACGAGCCCGACGAGGAAGAGCAGGACGCCGACGGTCTGGCTGTAGCCGAGGTCCGCCGCGATGAACGCCTTCTGGTAGACGAGGAAGGACAGCGTCGTCGACGAACTCCCCGGCCCGCCCTGCGTCAGCAGCAGCACGTGCTGCGCCGAGCCGAACAGCGTCCACAGGAACTGGAGCATCGTCACGACGCCCACGTAGTCCCTGATCACCGGGAAGTGGACGCGCCACATCGTCCGCCAGTGCCCGGCGCCGTCCAACTGCGCCGCCTCGCCCAGCTCCTGCGGCACACTGCCGAGCCGCGCCGCGAAGAGGACGGCGGTGAAGCCGATCCCGGCCCAGATGTCGAGCGCGATCAGACAGGCCAGCGCCGTCGAGGGGGAGGCCAGCCAGGCGTCGGCGAGCGAGCCGAGACCGACCGCCTCCAGGCCGCCGTTGAGCAGCCCGTCGGGGGAGAGGGCCGCGTAGAAGACCATCGCCTTCGCGGGCGTCGAGATCAGCCCGGGGATGAACAGCAGGTACCGGATGACGCGGTGGCCCGGCGGCTTCTGCGCCACGTAGTAGCCCAGCATGAACGCGCACACCACCATCACGGGGACGGCCACGGCGAGCTGGATCGCGGTGTTGCTCACCGCGTCCCAGAACACCGGATCGGCGAAGACCGCGCGGACGTTGTCGAGCCCGGCGTACGACACCGGCTGGAGCATGCCCGGCCAGTGCAGTGCCGCCACCACGAAGATCGCGACCAGCGGGCCGACCATGAAGACCAGGTACCAGACGAGCGCGGGCAGTGCGAGGACCGTGCCGCCCTGACGGCGCGGCCGGCCCGCGCCAGGAGATGGAGGGGTGGGGCGGCTGACCGCTGCCTCGCCCGCTGTCGACACATGTGTCGTCATGGAGCAACTCCCTTACGTGAGAGCAGAGATGGGCGGGCGGTCAGATGCCGCGGTAGGCGGCCTCAAGGACCTGGCGAACCTTGGCGGCGCTCGTGCCGCGGGTGAACGACGTACTGGTGGCGGTGATCAGCGGCTGCGTCGCGGCCGGCGGCACGAACAGGTCGGGCAGCAGCACCTGGCTCACGTCCGAGCCCAGCTTCTGCGCCGCCGCCACCAGCGGGAAGTCCGTGCTCACCGCGGACGAGCGCAGCGCCATGTCACGGCCGGACTCCGTGATGAACCGGGAGACCGTGTCCGCGCGGTAGAAGAACTTCAGGAACTTCTCGACGGCCTCGATCTTCTTCGTGCCGTTCGGGCTGATCCAGAAGCCGATCAGGGTGTACGTGCGCAGGATCGTCGGCTTGTCGTGCGCCGCGCCCGGCGCCAGCGGCCAGCCGCCCACGTCCGTGTGGCGCGCCACGTCCTGCGGCACCTTGGCGAGCGCCGACGACATCGCCGACTGCATGGCCGCGGCCCGGGTGTTGAACTGCGTCGTCATCGTGTCCGAGGTCAGGCCCTGCGCCTTGTCGGCGAAGACCCCGGCGTCGCGCAGCTCCACGAAGTAGTCGATGCCCCGGCGCGCCCCGCGGCTGCCGCTGAAGTCGCCGGTGGTGTAGACGTGCCGTGCCTCGTCCTCGCTCAGGAACGTCTGGATGATCTGCGCGAGCAGTTTCTGCCCCGTCCAGTCGTTGCCGCCGGTGGTGACGGGCGCTAGCTGCTTGCGGCGCAACTTGCCCGCGGCGGCGATCAGTTGGTCTCCTGTGCGGGGGATCTCGTCGACGCCGGCGCGCTCCAGCAGCGCCCGGTTGAAGGCGACCGGCCAGTTCGTCGCGAAGTAGGGGAAGGCCCGCAGCCGCCCCTTGCCGTCGGTCCAGGCGTCGAGCGCGACGGGCAGCACGCGTTCGCGCAGCCCCCAGTCGTCGAGGTAGCCCCTGACGTCGACGGTGGCGCCGACCTCGGTCCAGGCCAGCGTCTTGTCGTACAGGTTGACCATGACGACGTCCGGCTCCTTGCGGGCCAGCCGCGAGGTCTCGTAGACCTGCGCGAGGTCGTCGCCGTTGACGAGGTTCCTGACCTTGAGCCCGGGATTCTCCGCGCGGAACCGCTCCAGGGCCGCCAGGTAGGTGGGGGAGCCGGGCGCGGTGGTGCCGACCTGGCTGTGGACCACGAGCGTGTCGGGATCGTCGTCGGCCGCGGCGAGCGCGGAGCAGCCGGACAGCGCGGGCAGGGCGGCGGCGGTCGTGGCGAGAAACGCGCGCCGACTCATCCTTGAGGGCACAGAGGACACAGCGGTACGTCTCCAACCAGCTTGGTTAATCGATATACCTGCGGGGGTGCGAGCACCGTACGAGGCCCTCGGGGAACGGTCAACCCCCCGTTGCGCAGGGTGAAACGAGGGCTGATATCAGCCCCTTCGGCGCTTGAGGAGCGGGGTCCGGGGCGGAGTCCCGTGGCCTGAACCCGCGCCGGGTCCACAAGGCAGACGCTCAGAACTGCTCCGCCCGGAACGCCGCAGGCGTGGCCCCCGTGTGCTGCTGGAAGAACTTCGAGAAGTTCGCCGAGTCGCTGAAACCGACGGCGACCCCGATGCGCCCCACGGGCAGCTCCGTATGGGCCAGCAGCCGCTTCGCCTCCAGGATCACGCGCCGGTCGATGAACGCCTTCGGGGTCTGTCCGGTCGCGGCGCGCACCGCGCGGACCAGCGTGCGGCGCGAGTAGCCGAGCTCGTCGGCGTACGCGCTGACGCTGTGGTTGGTGGTGAAGCTCTGCTCGACCGCGGTGCGGAACCGGGTGAACGTGGTGTCCGGCTGCGGCTCGCACGCGTCCGCCGCCGCCTGCGCCGACACATGGGCGACGCGCAGCATGAACGCGGTGAGCGTGTGGCGCAGGACCGAGGTGTGCAGGCTCAGCGGCAGGGTCGTGGTGTCCAGGTACTCGCGCTGGAGCTGCGCCAACGAGGTCTCGATCGCGTCGAGTTGGGCCCGGTCGGGGCGCAGGAGCGGCGGCCGGTCGTAGCGGTACATGCCGGTCGCCTCGACGATGGCGCGCGGCAGGAACCCCGGCTGCATGGTCAGGGCCGTGCCGACGTACTCCTCCGTCGTGGAGAAGCCGTGCACCTGGCCCGGCCGGATCCAGAGGATCTCCCCGGCCCCGACCTCGTACTCGGTGAAGTCGATCATGTGGCGGACCGGGCCCGACCGGAAGAAGAGCAGGACGTGGAAGTCGATGCGGTGCACCCGCCGCGACAGGCCCACCCCGCCCGCCCAGGGGCCGTCCGTGCCCATCGGGCCGACCTGGATGCCGACCCCGAAGACGCTGGCGCTCGGGTCGAAGGGGTAGGTACGGATGTGCTCCGTCGTCCCCAGATGTGCGCTCGTCTGCGCGCCGCCCTGCTCCGTCATGCACTTTCCTTGGCGTCGTCCGGTCTCCGTGTCCCATTTTCACCGAACGCTGGCACTGGGGCACCTACCTCGCCAAAAGTATGACCTTTAAGTTGGTAACTGGCTGGACCAGGGGCTTTGCTCAGGGTCGGGCGGTGCCGCACGGCACATCGGCAGGACAACGGATGCGAAGGACGCGATACAGATGAGCACGCAGACACCGGACGGCTTCGACCCCTTCGAGCGCCCTTTCGAGTGGACCGAACTCGACCAGCGTGCCGTCGACACCGCCCGGCTGCTGGCGGCCGACGCCGTGCAGAAGGTCGGCAACGGACACCCCGGCACGGCGATGAGCCTGGCCCCGGCCGCGTACACGATCTTCCAGAAGGCCCTGCGGCACGACCCGGCCGACCCGGAGTGGACCGGCCGCGACCGCTTCGTCCTCTCGCCCGGCCACACCAGCCTCACCCTTTACACCCAGCTCTTCCTCTCCGGCTACGAGCTGGAGCTGGACGACCTGAAGGCGTTCCGCACCCAGGGGTCCAAGACCCCCGGCCACCCCGAGTACGGCCACACCGCCGGCGTCGAGACCACCACGGGCCCGCTGGGCCAGGGCCTGGCCAACGCGGTCGGCATGGCGATGGCCGCCCGCTACGAGCGCGGCCTCTTCGACCCCGAGGCCCCCGCGGGCACCAGCCCCTTCGACCACACCATCTGGGCGATCGTCTCCGACGGCGACCTGGAGGAGGGCGTCTCCGCCGAGGCCTCCTCGCTCGCCGGCCATCAGAAGCTCGGCAACCTCGTCTTCCTCTACGACGACAACCACATCTCCATCGAGGGCGACACCGCGACCGCCTTCTCCGAGGACGTCCTCGGCCGCTACGAGGCGTACGGCTGGCACGTCCAGCGCATCACGCCGCGCGAGGACGGCGACGTCGACGTGCAGGCCCTGTACGAGGCGCTCGCCGCCGCCAAGGCCGAGACCTCGCGCCCCTCGATCATCGCGATGCGCACGATCATCGCCTGGCCCGCCCCGAACGCGCGGAACACCGAGGCCTCGCACGGCTCCGCGCTCGGCGCCGACGAGATCGCCGCCACCAAGCGCGCCCTCGGCTTCGACCCCGAGCAGTCCTTCACCGTCGAGGACAAGGTCATCGCGCACACCCGCGCCGCCCTCGACCGCGGCGCCGAGGCGCACGCCGCCTGGGACAGCCGGCTCGCCGAGTGGCGCACCGCGAACCCGGAGCGCGCCAAGCTGTTCGACCGCGTCGTCGCGGGCCGCCTCCCCGAGGGCTGGGAGCAGGCGCTGCCCGCCTTCGAGACCGGCACCAAGGTCGCCACCCGCGCCGCGTCCGGCAAGGTCCTCCAGGCGCTCGGCCCGGTCCTGCCCGAGCTGTGGGGCGGCTCCGCCGACCTCGCCGGCTCGAACAACACGACGATCGACAAGACGTCGTCCTTCCTCCCCGCGGGCAACCCGCTGCCCGAGGCCGACCCCTACGGCCGCACCGTCCACTTCGGCATCCGCGAGTTCTCGATGGCCGCCGAGATGAACGGCATCGCGCTGCACGGCAACACCCGCGTCTACGGCGGCACGTTCCTGGTCTTCTCCGACTACATGCGCAACGCCGTGCGCATGTCGGCCCTCATGCAGCTGCCCGTCACCTACGTCTGGACCCACGACTCCATCGGCCTGGGCGAGGACGGCCCCACCCACCAGCCGGTCGAGCACCTCGCCTCGCTGCGCGCCATCCCGGGCCTGAACGTGGTCCGCCCGGCCGACGCCAACGAGACGGCCACCGCCTGGCGCGAGATCCTGCGCCGCGGCTCGGCCAAGCCCGCCCCGCACGGGCTCGCGCTGACCCGCCAGGGCGTGCCGACCTACGAGGCGAACGAGGACGCCGCCAAGGGCGGCTACGTGCTCGCCGAGGCGTCGAAGGCCACCCCGGACCTGATCCTGATCGCCACCGGTTCCGAGGTGCAGCTCGCCGTCGAGGCGCGCGAGACCCTGGAGGCCGAGGGCGTCGCCACCCGCGTCGTGTCGATGCCGTCCGTCGAGTGGTTCGAGGAGCAGGAGCAGAGCTACAAGGAAGCCGTTCTGCCGCCCGCGGTCCGGGCCCGCGTCGCCGTCGAGGCCGGCATCGGCCTGAGCTGGTACCGCTACGTCGGCGACGCCGGACGCATCGTCTCCCTGGAGCACTTCGGCGCCTCCGCGGACGCGAACATCCTCTTCCGCGAGTTCGGCTTCACCGCCGAGAACGTCGCCGCCAAGGCCCGCGAGTCGCTCGCCGCCGCCCGCGCCTGAACCACCCCTGCCGCACGAACGCCGTACCGAAAGAAGATGAAGCAGAACATGAGCACCGCCGCTGCCGCCCTGAAGTCCCTCTCCGACGAAGGCGTCTCCATCTGGCTGGACGACCTGTCCCGCAAGCGCATCGAGTCCGGCAACCTCGCCGGCCTCATCGAGAACAGCCACGTCGTGGGCGTCACCACGAACCCGTCGATCTTCCAGGCCGCCATCGGCTCCGGCGAGGGCTACGAGGAGCAGCTCGCCGACCTGGCCGTCCGCAAGGTCACCGTCGAGGAGGCCGTGCGCATGATGACCACGGCCGACGTGCGCGCCGCCGCCGACCTGCTGCGCCCCGTGTACGACGCGACGCAGGGCCGCGACGGCCGCGTCTCCATCGAGGTCGACCCGCGCCTCGCCCACGACACCGCGGCGACCGTCGCCGAGGCCAAGCAGCTGGCCTGGCTCGTCGAGCGCCCGAACGTCATGATCAAGATCCCGGCGACCGAGGCGGGCCTGCCGGCCATCACCGAGGTCATCGGCCTGGGCATCTCCGTCAACGTGACGCTGATCTTCTCCCTCGACCGCTACAAGGCCGTCATGGACGCCTACCTCGCGGGCCTGGAGAAGGCGCACGAGCGCGGTATCGACCTCGCCGGCATCCACTCGGTCGCGTCCTTCTTCGTCTCGCGTGTCGACGCCGAGATCGACAAGCGCCTCGACAAGGTCGGCACCGACGAGGCCAAGGAGCTCAAGGGCAAGGCCGCCCTCGCCAACGCCCGGCTCGCCTACGAGGCGTACGAGGAGGTCTTCGCCGGTGAGCGCGCGGCCAAGCTGGCCGCCGCCGGCGCCAACAAGCAGCGCCCCCTGTGGGCCTCCACCGGCGTCAAGGACCCGGCCTACAAGGACACCCTGTACGTCGACGAGCTGGTCGCCCCCGGCACCGTGAACACCATGCCGGAAGCGACCCTGAACGCCACCGCCGACCACGGCGACATCCACGGCGACTCGGTCACCGCCGCCTACGACGCCTCCCGTGCCGAGCTGGCCGCCGTCGAGCGGCTCGGCATCTCCTACGACGAGGTCGTGAAGCAGCTGGAGGACGAGGGCGTCGCGAAGTTCGAGGCCGCCTGGAACGACCTGCTCGGCACGGTCGCGGACCGCCTCGCCGGCAAGGAAGGTGCCGGCAAGTGAGCGTCACCGCCTGGCAGAACCCGCTGAGGGACCCGCGCGACCGGCGGCTGCCGCGCATCGCGGGCCCCTCCGGGCTCGTCATCTTCGGCGTCACGGGCGACCTGTCCCGCAAGAAGCTGATGCCGGCCGTCTACGACCTCGCCAACCGGGGCCTGCTCCCGCCCGGCTTCTCGCTCCTCGGCTTCGCCCGCCGCGAGTGGGAGGACCAGGACTTCGCGCAGGTCGTCCACGACTCCGTACGCGAGCACGCCCGCACCCCCTTCCGCGAGGAGGTCTGGGCCCAGCTCGCCGAGGGCATGCGTTTCATCCCCGGCGACTTCGACGACGACACCGCGTTCAAGCAGCTGCGCGAGGCCGTCGACGAGCTGGACGACAAGCGCGGCACCAGCGGCAACTACGCCTTCTACCTCTCGGTGCCGCCGAAGTTCTTCCCCAAGGTCGTCCAGCAGCTCAAGAAGCACGGCCTCGCCGACGCCCCCGAGGGCTCCTGGCGGCGCGCCGTCATCGAGAAGCCCTTCGGCCGCGACACGGAGTCGGCCAAGGAGCTGAACGCGATCGTGCACGAGGTGTTCGCGCCGGATCAGGTCTTCCGGATCGACCACTACCTCGGCAAGGAGACCGTCCAGAACATCCTGGCGCTGCGCTTCGCCAACCAGATGTACGAACCCGTCTGGAACCGGTCCTACGTCGACCACGTGCAGATCACCATGGCCGAGGACATCGGCATCGGCGGCCGGGCCGGCTACTACGACGGCATCGGCGCCGCCCGCGACGTCATCCAGAACCACCTGCTCCAGCTGATGGCGCTCACCGCGATGGAGGAGCCCGCCTCCTTCGACGCCGAGTCGCTCGTCACCGAGAAGCTCAAGGTCCTGCGCTCCGTCCGGCTCCCGGCCGACCTGGAGAAGTCCACGGTCCGCGCCCAGTACGCGGCCGGCTGGCAGGGCGGCGAGCGCGTTCGGGGCTACCTCCAGGAGGACGGCATCGACCCCGCCTCCACGACCGACACCTACGCGGCCGTGAAGCTGGAGGTCGACAACCGCCGCTGGGCGGGCGTCCCCTTCTACCTGCGCACCGGCAAGCGCCTGGGCCGCCGCGTCACCGAGATCGCGGTCGTCTTCCAGCGCGCCCCGCACTCCCCGTTCGACTCCACCGCCACCGAGGAACTCGGCCAGAACGCCATCGTCATCCGGGTCCAGCCCGACGAAGGCATGACCGTACGCTTCGGATCGAAGGTCCCGGGTACCTCGATGGAGATCCGGGACGTGTCCATGGACTTCGCGTACGGCGAGTCGTTCACGGAGTCCAGCCCGGAAGCGTACGAAAGGCTGATCCTGGACGTCCTGCTGGGCGACGCCAACCTCTTCCCGCGCACGGAAGAGGTCGAGGAGTCCTGGCGCATCCTCGACCCCGTCGAGGGGCACTGGGACAGCCACGGCACGCCCGCCCGGTACGCCTCGGGAAGCTGGGGCCCGAAGGAAGCGGACGAGATGCTCGCACGAGACGGACGGAGCTGGCGCAGGCCATGAAGATCGACCTGACCGACACCACGGCAAGCAAGGTCAACAAGGCGCTCGTCGAAGGGCGCCGCGCCATCGGGACCCCGGCCGTGGGCATGGTCCTCACGATGGTGATCGTCACCGACGAGGAGAACGCCTACGACTCGATCAAGGCCGCCGAGGAGGCGTCGCGCGAGCACCCCTCGCGCACCCTGGTCGTCATCAAGCGCACCGCCCGCACCCCGCGCGACCGGCAGGGCAACCGGCTCGACGCCGAGGTGCGGGTCGGCTCCGACGCGGGCACCGGCGAGACCGTGATCCTGCGTCTGCACGGCGAGGTCGGCAACCACGCCGACTCCGTCGTGCTGCCGCTGCTCCTGCCCGACGCCCCGGTCGTCGTGTGGTGGCCGGTCGAGGCCCCCGACGAACCCGCCAAGGACCCCCTCGGCGCGCTCGCCGCCCGCCGGATCACCGACCTGTACGCCGACGAGGACCCGCTCCAGGCCCTCGACCGGCGGGCCGCGTCCTACGCGCCGGGCGACACCGACCTGGCCTGGACCCGGCTCACCCCGTGGCGTTCCATGCTGGCCGCCGCGCTCGACCAGGCCCGCGTCGACATCGTCTCCGCCGCCGTCGAGTCCGAGGCCGACAACCCCAGCGCCGAGCTGCTGGCCCGCTGGCTCGGCACCCGGCTCGGGGTCCCCGTCGAGCGGGTCACCACGGGCGGCCCCGTCGTCACGGCGGTCCGCCTCGGCACCGCCGACGGGGACATCCGCATCGACCGCCCCGAAGGTCCCCTCGCCACCCTCACCCTGCCGGGCCAGCCCGAGCGCACCCTCGCCCTGAAGGTCCGCTCCACCGCCGAGCTGATCGCCGAGGAGCTGCGCCGCCTGGACGCCGACGAGATGTACGCCGTCGCCCTGCACGGCGACGCCGACGGCGCCCCCGCGGCGCGGCAGGCGACGACCGCGCCGTCCACCACGAAGGCCGCCAAGGAGTCCGTAGACCATGCCTGACACCACCCCCCTGCTCACGCGCCGCCCGCAGTGGACCGCCCTGGAGGACCACCGCGCGAAGTTCAACGGCACGCACCTGCGCGAGCTGTTCGCCTCCGACCCCGGCCGCGCCCAGCGGTACACCGTCCAGGTCGGCGACCTGCACATCGACTACTCCAAGCACCTGGTCACGGACGAGACGCTCGCCCTGCTCCAGGAGCTGGCCGCCGCCACCGACGTCTTCGGGCAGCGCGACGCCATGCTGCGCGGCGAGAAGATCAACACCACCGAGGACCGCGCCGTCCTCCACACCGCGCTGCGCGCCCCGCGCGACGCGGTGATCGAGGTCGACGGCGAGAACGTGCTGCCGCAGGTGCACGCCGTCCTGGACAAGATGGCCGTCTTCGCCGACAAGGTCCGCTCCGGCGAGTGGACCGGCCACACCGGCCGGCGCATCAGGAACGTCGTCAACATCGGCATCGGCGGCTCCGACCTCGGCCCCGCCATGGCCTACGAGGCCCTGCGCCCGTACACCGCCCGGGAGCTGACGTTCCGCTTCGTGTCGAACGTGGACGGCGCCGACCTGCACGAGGCCGTCCGCGACCTCGACCCGGCCGAGACGCTCTTCATCGTCGCCTCGAAGACCTTCACCACCATCGAGACGATCACCAACGCGACGGCGGCCCGCACCTGGCTCCTCGCGGGCCTGGGCGGTGACGAGTCGGCCGTGGCCAAGCACTTCGTCGCCCTGTCGACCAACGCCGGGAAGGTCGCCGACTTCGGCATCGACACGGCCAACATGTTCGAGTTCTGGGACTGGGTCGGCGGCCGCTACTCCTTCGACTCGGCCATCGGCCTCTCCCTGATGATCGCCATCGGCCCGGCCGCCTTCCGCGAGCTGCTCGACGGCTTCCGCCTCGTCGACGAGCACTTCCGCACGGCCCCCGCCGAGGCCAACGCCCCGCTCCTGCTCGGCCTGCTGGGCATCTGGTACGGCAACTTCCACGGCGCCCAGTCGCACGCGGTGCTGCCGTACAGCCACTACCTGTCGAAATTCACCGCCTACCTCCAGCAGCTCGACATGGAGTCCAACGGCAAGTCCGTGGACCGCCAGGGCCGCCCCGTGGAGTGGCAGACGGGCCCGGTCGTCTGGGGCACCCCCGGCACCAACGGGCAGCACGCCTACTACCAGCTCATCCACCAGGGCACCAAGCTGATCCCGGCGGACCTCATCGGCTTCGCCGAGCCGGTCGCGGAGCTGGGCGACCTGGCGGGCCAGCACGACCTGCTGATGGCCAACCTCTTCGCGCAGGGCCAGGCCCTCGCGTTCGGCAAGACGCCGGACGAGGTGCGCGCCGAAGGCGTGGCCGAGGAGCTGGTGGCGCACAAGACGTTCAAGGGCAACCACCCCACGACGACGATCCTCGCCACCGGGCTGACCCCCTCGGTCCTCGGCCAGCTCATCGCCCTGTACGAGCAGAAGGTCTTCGTCCAGGGCGCCGTCTGGAACATCGACTCCTTCGATCAGTGGGGCGTCGAGCTCGGCAAGGTCCTCGCCAAGCGCGTCGAACCCGCACTCACCGAAGGCGCTGAGGTCCCCGGCCTCGACGCTTCCACCCAGTCCCTGGTCACCACGTACCGCGCCCTGCGCGGCCGCACCACCGAAGGTAAGTGAAGAGCATGCAGCTTGGTCTCATCGGTCTGGGCAAGATGGGCGGCAACATGCGCGAGCGCATCCGCCGCGCCGGCCACACCGTCATCGGCTACGACCGCAACCCCGAGGTCTCCGACGTCGACTCGCTCGCCGAGCTGGTCGACAAGCTCGAAGGCCCGCGCGTGGTCTGGGTGATGGTCCCCGCGGGCGCCGCCACCCAGTCCACCGTCGACGAGCTGAAGGAGCTGCTCTCCGAGGGCGACGTCGTCGTCGACGGCGGCAACTCCCGCTGGACGGACGACGAGAAGCACGCGGCGGAGCTGGCGGCCAAGGGCATCGGCTTCGTCGACTGCGGCGTCTCCGGCGGCGTCTGGGGCCTCAAGAACGGCTACGCGCTGATGTACGGCGGCACCGACGAGGACATCGCCAAGGTCCAGCCGGTCTTCGACGCGCTCAAGCCCGAGGGCGACTTCGGCTCCGTGCACGCCGGCAAGGTCGGTGCGGGCCACTTCTCCAAGATGGTCCACAACGGCATCGAGTACGCCATGATGCAGGCCTACGCCGAGGGCTGGGAGCTGCTGGAGGCCGCCGACTCGGTGACCGACGTGCGCGAGGTCTTCCGCTCCTGGCAGGAAGGCACCGTCATCCGCTCCTGGCTCCTCGACCTCGCGGTCAACGCCCTGGACGACGACGAGCACCTCGCCAAGCTGCGCGGCTTCGCGGCCGACTCCGGCGAGGGCCGCTGGACCGTCGAGGCGGCCATCGACCACGCGGTGCCGCTGCCCGCGATCACCGCCTCCCTCTTCGCGCGCTTCGCCTCCCGCCAGGACGACTCGCCGCAGATGAAGATGATCGCCGCGCTGCGCAACCAGTTCGGCGGCCACGCGGTCGAGTCCGCCAAGTGACCCGCTCCGCCCCGTAACCCGCTCCACCCCCGCAGGCCCGTCGGACCACCCGGTCCGGCGGGCCTGCGCCGTTTTCCGCCGGCACGCGGCACCGAGCGGTCCCGTCCACCACCTTGACAACCACATTGGTCCAGACCAACTATGAGGGCCATAGCGCCACCTTGGTTCGCGCTCGTCCCCAAATCCCCCTTGAACACCGGGAGTTCGCGTGTCCCCACGCCGAACGCAACGCCGCACCAGACGCACCGGCCCCGCCCGGCGCCCCCGCCTCCTCGCCCTGGCCGGCGCCGCCGCCCTCGCGCTCGGCGGCGCCGTCGCCCTGCCGGGCACGGCCCAGGCCGCCAACATCCTCTCCGACCCCGGCTTCGAGTCCGGCTCGCTCGGCTCCTGGAACTGCTCCGGCAACCTCGGCTCCGTGGTCTCCACCCCCGTCCACGGCGGCTCCAAGGCCCTCGCGGGCGCCGCGAGCGCGAGCGACAACGCCAAGTGCACCCGGACCGTCTCCGTCCAGCCGAACACCGCCTACACCCTCTCCGGCTGGGTGCGCGGCAGTTACGCCTACCTCGGCGTCGACGGCGGCGCCTCCACCTGGACCCAGTCCCCGTCCGCGTACAGCCAGCTCTCGGTGAAGTTCACCACCGGCGCCGCGCAGACCAGCGTCACCCTCTACACCCAGGGCTGGTACGGCCAGGGCACCTACTACGCCGACGACATCAGCCTCGACGGACCGGGCGGAGGCGGCTCCGACACCCAGGCGCCGACCGCGCCGACCGGCCTGGCCTCCACCGGCAAGACGGACAGCAGCGTCTCCCTGTCCTGGGGCGCGGCGAGCGACAACACCGGCGTCACCGGTTACGACATCTACGCGGGCGGCAACAAGCTGCTCACCGTCTCCGGTACCTCGGCCACCGTCTCCGGCCTGACGCCGTCCACCGCGTACACCTTCACGGTCAAGGCCCACGACGCGGCCGGCAACACCTCGCCCGCCTCCAACGCCGTCTCGGTGACCACCAGCGCGGGCACCGGCGGCACCGGCTTCAAGCAGGCCGCTCCCTACCTCTACACCGGCTGGGGCGAGCCGCCGAACCCCACCACCGTCATGAACGCCACCGGCGTCAAGTGGTTCACCATGGCCTTCATCCTCTCCTCCGGCGGCTGCAACCCGGCCTGGGACGGCCAGCGCCCGCTCACCGGCGGCCAGGACCAGAGCGCCATCAACGCCATCCGCTCCGCGGGCGGCGACATCGTCCCCTCCATCGGCGGCTGGAGCGGCAACAAGCTCGGCCCCAACTGCTCCACCCCGGAAGCGCTCGCGGGCGCCTATCAGAAGGTCATCGACGCCTACGGCCTCAAGGCGATCGATGTCGACATCGAGAACAGCGACGAGTTCGAGAACACCGTCGTGCAGGACCGCATCCTGAACGCCCTGAAGATCGTCAAGGCGAACAACCCGGGCCTGCGCACCATCCTCACCTTCGGCACCTCCACCACCGGGCCGACGTACTACGGCAACCGCCTCATCGAGCAGGCCAAGGCGCTGAACGCGAACATCGACGTCTTCACGATCATGCCCTTCGACTTCGGCGGCGGCGCCGACATGTACGCCAGCACCGTGAACGCCGCCGAGGGCCTCAAGACCAAGCTCAAGTCGGTCTACGGCTGGGACGACGCCACCGCCTACGCCCACCTCGGCATCTCCGGGATGAACGGCCTCAGCGACCAGCAGGAGACCACGACCCCCGCCATCTGGACCCAGATCAAGGACTGGGCCAACAGCAAGCACATCGCGCGCCTCGCCTTCTGGTCGGTCAACCGCGACCGGCCCTGCGCGGGCGGCGGCGTCGCCGAGAACTGCTCCGGCATCAACCAGGACGCCTGGCAGTTCACGAAGATCACGGCCGGTTTCACCGGCTGAACCGGCGACCCGGAACAAACAGAAGGACCCCAGGGTGACCTGGGGTCCTTCGTTGTGTCCGAGGGGGGACTTGAACCCCCACGCCCGATAAAGGGCACTAGCACCTCAAGCTAGCGCGTCTGCCATTCCGCCACCCGGACAAGGTGTCTGCCGCTCTGTGCGGGGCTTCCCCGCGGCGACACGGAGAACATTACCAAAGAATCCGAGTGCTCCGATCACGCCGCCCGCCTGCCCGGCCGGCCTGTGAACGGCACGTGACGAGGGCGGCCCGGCCTAGGGCGCGGGCGCCGGGGGAGGGAGGATGAGGGGGATCCACAGGGAGAGAGGAACAAGCGTGAGCGAGTCGAGCACGGGCCGGGCCGTCTCCGGACAGGACGAGGTCGTCGACCTCTGCCGTGAACTGATCCAGATCGACACCAGCAACTACGGCGACCACTCCGGTCCGGGCGAGCGCAAGGCCGCCGAGTACGTCGCGGAGAAGCTCGCCGAGGTCGGCCTCGAACCGAAGATCTTCGAGTCCCACCCCGGCCGCGCCTCCACGGTCGCCCGCATCGAGGGCGAGGACCGCTCGCGGCCCGCGCTGCTCATCCACGGGCACACCGATGTCGTCCCGGCCAACGCGGCGGACTGGACCCACCACCCCTTCTCCGGTGAGGTCGCCGACGGGTGCGTGTGGGGCCGCGGCGCCGTCGACATGAAGGACATGGACGCGATGACCCTCGCGGTCGTCCGCGACCGGCTGCGCACCGGCCGCAAGCCGCCGCGCGACATCGTCCTCGCCTTCCTCGCCGACGAGGAGGCCGGCGGCACGTACGGCGCACGCCACCTGGTCGACCACCACCCCGACCTGTTCGAGGGCGTCACCGAGGCGATCAGCGAGGTCGGCGGCTTCTCGTTCACCGTGAGCGAGCAGCGCCGGCTCTACCTGGTGCAGACCGCGGAGAAGGGCATGCACTGGATGAAGCTCTCCGTGGCCGGCACCGCCGGGCACGGGTCGATGATCCACCGGGACAACGCGATCACCGAGCTGTCCGAGGCGGTCGCCCGGCTCGGCCGCCACCAGTTCCCGGTGCGGGTCACCAAGACCACCCGCGCCTTCCTCGACGAACTGGGCGACGCGCTCGGCACCGAACTCGACCCCGAGGACATGGAGTCGACGCTTGCCCGGCTCGGCGGTATCGCCAAGCTCATCGGCGCCACGCTCAGCAACACCGCCAACCCCACGCAGCTGGGCGCCGGTTACAAGGTGAACGTCATCCCGGGCGAGGCCACGGCCCACATCGACGGACGCTTCCTGCCCGGTCACGAGGAGGAGTTCCTCGCCGACCTCGACCGGCTGCTCGGCCCCCGGGTCAGGCGCACGGACGTGCATGCGGACAAGGCCGTCGAGACCACCTTCGACGGGGCGCTCGTCGAGGCCATGAAGTCCTCCATCGCCGCCGAGGACCCGATCGGCAAGGCGATCCCGTACATGCTCTCCGGCGGCACCGACGCCAAGTCCTTCGACGACCTCGGCATCCGCGGCTTCGGCTTCGCGCCGCTCCAGCTGCCGCCCGAGCTGGACTTCGCGGGCATGTTCCACGGGGTGGACGAGCGCGTCCCGGTCGACGGACTGCGGTTCGGTGTCCGGGTGCTCGACCGGTTCATCGACGCGTCCTGACCGCGGCGCGCGTCAACCGGGCGTGACCACAACATTCGGGCGTGCGTGCGTAGTTGACCGGAAAGAGTGAAAGGAACCATCAGCTCGTAGCCCTATCACTTTCTCCTCGTTGCAAGGGGTGCAGTCCGCGGCTGGGACTGCACTGCCAACAAGGAGGAACAATGATCAAGAAGGTCGTCGCTGCTGCGGCTGCCACGGGTGGTCTCGTGCTCGCGGGCGCGGGCATCGCCGCTGCCGACGCCGGTGCCCAGGGCGCCGCCGTGAACTCCCCCGGTGTGCTGTCGGGCAACGTCATCCAGGTTCCCATCCACGTGCCGGTGAACATCTGCGGCAACACGGTCAACGTGATCGGGCTGCTGAACCCCGCCTTCGGCAACGCCTGCGTCAACGACTGACGTCGGTGCGCCTCACCCCTTGAGGGTCTGAGTCCGTCGGCCCCGGAGCGCGTGCCATGCGCTCCGGGGCCGATGGGCATGCGGCGTGCGGGCACACCGGCCCCGGCGCCTTCGGTAGTGGTCGGGCAACGTAAAAGGCAGGAAAAGCTATGCGACAGGTCACACGCAAAGGCCTGATCACGGTGGCGGCGGCGAGCGGTGTGCTCGCGGTCACCGGCGGTTACGCGCACGCCGACTCCGGCGCACAGGGCGGCGCCGCGCACTCGCCGGGCGTCGCGTCCGGCAATTCGGTCCAGGCCCCCGTGGACGTACCGGTCAACCTGTGCGGCAACACGGTCGACGTGATCGGGCTGCTCAACCCGGCCATGGGCAACAGCTGCGCCAACACCTCGGGCCGCCACGGCGGCCACGGTGGCTACGGCGACGACGGCAGCCACCACGGCCGCGGCGGGCACGACGGCCGCGGCGGCGGGCACCAGCCGTCCGGAGGCGGGAGCGGAGGCGGCGGCGGAGCGCACGCCGGCGGTTCCACGAGCAACTCGCCGGGTGTCGGCTCCGGCAACAACGTGCAGGCGCCGATCGACGTGCCCGCCAACGTCTGCGGCAACTCGGTCAGCGTCATCGGGCTGCTCAACCCGGCCACGGGGGACAACTGCGCCAACGGCCACACCCCCACCCCGCCCCGCGGCCACGAGCAGCCGCCGTCGAAGCCGCACACCCCGGGCACCCGCGGCGGACACCCGGTCGGGCACGCCGCCGAGAAGCCCAACCAGCCGCGGCCGCAGGCCCTTGCGGAGACGGAGAGCATCGCGCAGCCCCGGGCCGAGTCCCAGCTCGCGATGACCGGCAGCTCGCTGCCGGTCGGCGCGGCCGTCCCGGTCGGCGCGGGCGCGCTGCTCGCGGGCGCGGTCCTCTACCGGCGGGCGCGGGCCTCCGCGTGATGACGTGAGGTCCGCGGGTGGCACGGCCCCCGCGGGCACGACGGCAGGAGATACGGAGCGGGCCCCGCACTGGCGGGGCCCGCTCCGTTTCCGTCGTCCGTCCGGTCAGCTCCGGGTCACCAGGTGGCCCGGAGCTGGCGGATGATCCGGCGGCGCAGCCGTACGCGGCGACTGCCGTCGCGGCGCAGGCTCAATCGGTCCAACTCCCAGTGTCCGTACTCTGCGTGTTCTGTCAGCAGACGCGTCGCATCCTTGCGGGAGACCCCGCGCGGTACGTACACGTCGACAAATTCGTATTCCGGCATCGCATCTATTGTGCGGGCAGTGGCCCGGTACGGATAGCGTCTGCACTATGTCTGATGCTGCGCAGCCCACAGCTGCCGAGGTACGCGCCGCCGCCGAGGCGGTCAAGGCCGCGCTCGACCGCCACCTGGCGGCTGTCGAGCGCAGGTCGGGTGAGGACGACCCGGCCGTCTACGAAGCGTTCAACGAGCTCGCCGCGGCGGCGGAGGAGTACGACGAACTCCTCTACGACCGCTACGACGAGGTCACCCCCTTCGAGATCCCCGGCGGGGAGGACACGCTGCCGCCGTACAGCGGGCCCGAGGAGCCGAACGCGCTGAGCGTGCTGATCCGGCGCGACTACGCCGTGGTGGAGCCGCAGCGGCTGCTCGCCCAGGCCGGCCGGGTGGCCGACCTGGACGGGGATCCGGACATCGACACGGACTCCGCGACGGGAGCGGGCAGCAGTGTCCACGCCGCGCTCGGCGTCCTCTTCGGCGAGTTCGAACCCGACGAGATCGCCAGCCGCCACAAGGAGTTCGGTCTGGAAGAGGGCGACTCCACGCTGTGGGTCCTGGCCGCGGACGAGCCGCCGGAGGCGGGGGAGTGGCTGGAGGCCCCCTTCGAGCAGGCCGACCCCCAGCAGGTCGTCTGCCGCTTCGACGTGAGCGCGGTCTTCGACGACGACCTCGGCCCCGATGACGACGACTCCGATCCCGAGGACCTGGAGCTGGAGGAGGCCTTGGAGGACGCGGACCGCTGAGACAGCGGCCCAGGCCGACCGCCCCCGTCCCGGCGCACGCCGGGACGGGGGCGGTCGCCGTCAGGCGCCGGGCAGCTGGGCCCGCACCAGCTGCCGCAGCCGCGTGGTCCGCGGCTTCGCCGCCACCTCCGCGACCGCCCGCGGCAGCGCCGCGTCCGCGCCGTGCACGACCGACAGATGCCGCTCGCCGCGTCCGAACGCGGTGTACACCCAGGGCCGGTTCAGCGCCTGCGTCGCGTCCCCGGGCAGCACCACCACGGCCGCCGGCCAGCGCATCCCCACGGCCTGGTGGCCGGTGACCGCCCAGCCGTGCCGCACGGCCCCTTCCACCCGCTCCTTCGGTACGAGGACGGGCTCACCGTCGCACTCCAGACGCAGCCCCTGCGCGTCGGCGCCCAGCACCCGGCCGGGCCGGACCCGCCCCGGCGCCGGCACGTACACCACCCGGTCCCCGGGGTCGAAGCCGCCGAACCGGCCCGGGCCCGGGTTGAGCCGCTCCTTCAGCGCCGCGTTCAGCGCACGGGTCCCCGCCGCCCCGCCGTGCCCCGGCGTGATCACCTGGGTCTCCTCGGCCGGCACGCCGATCGCCCGCGGCACCGAGTCGGCGACGAGCTGCACGGTGCGGTGGATCGCCTCCGCCGCGTCCCGCACCGGCACGATGACGACCTCCTTGCCGGGCGCCTCCACCTGGTTCAGCTCCCCGATGCCGATGCCGGAGACCAGCTCGCCGATGGGCCCGAAGTCCGGGGTGCGCGAGACCACGCGCGGGCAGACCTCGGCGGCCAGGAGATCGGCGAAGACCCGCCCGGGCCCCGCCGACCAGAGGACGCCGGGGTCACCGCTGAGCACGAGGCCGGTGCCGTCGGCGAGCAGCTCCACGAGCATCGCGGCGTCGTCGACGTCCAGCTGCGGCGCGTCCAGGACGACCAGCAGGTCGACGGCGATCGCACCGTCGGCGTCCCGGCCGGGCCCCTCGGCCTGCGTGAGGAGCCCCGCCACGGTCGCCGTGGCGCTCTCCGGTGCCTCCGGGCCGAGCTGCCGCGCGGCCCGGCGCCGCCCGTCGCCGCTGTGCGCGGCGACGCACACCCGCAGGCCGAGACCGGCGGCGGCCACCGCCACGGCCAGCGGCTCCGCGCGGGCGGCCTCGCCACCGGTGTGCAGGACGAGCCGGTGGCCGGCGACGGCACGGATCAGCTCCGCCGTCGTGCCGCTCGCGGCGCCGGCGGCGGCCTCCCACTCCGCGGCGGCCGGGCCGTCCTCCTTGGCGCCGGAGTTGATCAGCCGGGCCACCGCGTCGGCGAGGCTCTCCTCGGCGAGCGCGGTCCGCTCGAGCCCTGCCAGGACGCGGACCGGCCGTTCGGCCGCGTCCTCCTCCTCGCCCTCGGCAGGCGCGGGTACGGGCGCGTCCTCCAACGCGTCCTGGAAGAGCAGCGCGTCGCCCTCCGCGACCGCGCCCTGCACGGCCTCGTCCGGGTCCGGCACCCCGCGCTTGCCGAGCGCCTCGACGAGGACGGGCAGGTCGAGAGCGGTGTGCCCGGCCACGGCGGCCTGGTCGAGCAGCCAGAGCGTCATGGCCCGGCCGCGCCGCTCGTCGTCCGGGGCGCACTCCGCGCCGAGCAACGCCCGCGCGAAACCGTCCGCCTGCTCCGGCCGGACGCCGCTCAGCCGCAACAGCTGCCAGGGGTCGGCGCGCAGCCGCTCACCCGCGCCCTCGCCCAGGGTCCGGGCGGCAGGAACCGCGAGCGTCTCGGGCGCCTGGCCCTCGGCCAGCACGGCCCGCACCTCCGCCACCGTCTCGGGGTCCGGCCCCGCGTCCACGGCGGGCACGGCGCGCGCAGGTCCGCGCTCCGGCTCGGGCACGACGACCCGGCGGCGCGTGCGCCCGGGCTCCGCGAAGACCGCGCCGGCGGGCTTCTCGCCGCTCTCCACGGCGCGGACGGCGGCCAGCAGATCGGCGGCCGTCCCACTCAACTTCGCCCCGGCGTCGACCGGCCCCTCCTTGGCGGCCTTACGCTCCGCGATCCGCTCCTGGAGGGCCCGCTGAGCGGCGATCTCCGCTTCGGCCTCGGACAACGGACCGCCAGCGCCAGCGCCTCCGGCATCCTTGGGATCCGCGGCGTCCTGGGTACCCGAGGGCTCCTCGACGCTCGCGGCACCCATGGACTCCTCAGGGTTCGCGGCGTCCCCGACGCCCTCGGTGTCCTCGGTACCCTCAGACACCTTGGCGCCCCCAGCGTCCTCGGGGTTCGTGGCGTCCTCGGTGCCCGCGGGCCCTCCGACGCCTCCAGCGTCCTTGGCGCTCGCCGCGTCCTGAGTACCTGCGGGCTCAGTGCTCGCGGCATTCCCAACGCCCCCGGCGTCCTCGGGGTTCGCGGCATCCTCGGTACCCACGCTCCCCCCGCCGGCCGTCCCCTCGGCGCTGCCGCCCGCCTCCGTGCCCCCGGCGCCCTGCGTGGCGGTCGGTTCGTCCGGCCCGGCGTCGGGGCGGGCCCCTGACTCGTTCTCCGCGGCAGCGGACTCCGTACTCACAACGTGCTCCAGTCCTGATCGGGATAGCGGTGCACGGGCGCCGACACATCGTCGAGCGCCTGGCAGATCTCGTCAGGAAGACTAAGCGTCTCCACTGACAACGCGGCCGTGAGCTGCTGCGCGGTGCGCGCGCCCACGATCGGCGCGCTCACCCCGGGCCGGTCCCGCACCCAGGCGAGGGCGACCTGGAGCGGCGTCACCGCGAGCCCGTCCGCGGCTATCGCGACCGCGTCCACGATGTGCCCGGCCGCCTCGTCCAGATAGGGGGCGACGAACGGCGCCATGTGGTCGGAGCCGCCCCGCGAGTCGGCCGGCGTGCCCGTGCGGTACTTGCCCGTGAGCACGCCCCGGCCCAGCGGCGAGGACGGCAGCAGCCCGATGCCCAGGTCGAGCGCGGCGGGCAGCACCTCGCGCTCCACGCCGCGCTGGAGCAGCGAGTACTCCATCTGCGTACTGGCAAGCCGCGTGCGTGTGCCCGGCGCCGCGAGCTGCCAGGTGCCGGCCTTGGCCAGCTGCCACCCGCAGAAGTTCGAGACGCCCGCGTAGCGCGCACGGCCGCTGCTGACCGCGATGTCGAGGGCCTGGAGCGTCTCGTCCAGCGGGGTTCCGGCGTCGTAGGCGTGGATCTGCCACAGGTCGACGTAGTCCGTGCCGAGCCGGGCGAGCGAGGCGTCCAGGGCGGAGAGCAGATGGCCGCGGGAGCCGTCGAAGCGCCGCTCCGGGTCCGGCACGCTGCCCGCCTTCGTGGAGATGACCAGGTCCCGGCGGGGCACGAGCCCCTCGACGAGCCGGCCCAGCAGGTACTCGGACTCGCCGTCCCCGTACACGTCGGCCGTGTCGACCAGCGTGCCGCCCGCCTCCCAGAAGGCCTTCAACAGGTCGGCGGCGTCGTGCTCGTCGGTGTCCCGGCCCCACGTGAGGGTGCCGAGTCCGATCCGGGACACACGCAGGCCGGTGCGGCCGAGATGCCTCTGCTCCATGGGCGCTGAGATTACTGGCCCGAGGTCACGATGAGGGCCCCTGTGGACAACCGGGGTCCGGCCCGTCGCGCTAGGGTGCCCGGCAAGGCACGTTACCGATGGGTAAGCCGGCGGATCCGCACGGTGTGAAGGGGATGTGGTCAATGAAGCTCGGCATCAATCTCGGGTACTGGGGCGCGGGGATGGACGCGGACAACCTGGCCGTCGCGAAGGAGGCCGACGCCCTCGGCTACGCGGTGTGCTGGGCCGCCGAGGCGTACGGCTCGGACGCCGCGACCGTCCTCGCCTATGTCGCGGCGCAGACCGAGCGGATCGACGTCGGCTCGGCCATCTTCCAGATCCCGGCCCGCCAGCCCACGATGACGGCGATGACGGCCTCCACCCTCGACTCCCTCTCGGGCGGCCGCTTCCGGCTCGGCCTCGGCGTCTCCGGGCCGCAGGTCTCCGAGGGCTGGTACGGCGTCAAGTTCGACAAGCCGCTGGCGCGCACGCGCGAGTATGTCGACATCGTCCGTAAGGCGATGAGCCGCGAACGGGTCTCCTACGAAGGCGCCCACTGGACGCTGCCGCTGCCGGACGGACCGGGCAAGCCGCTCAAGCTGACCCTGCACCCGCAGCGCGAGCACATCCCGCTCTACATCGCCGCGATCGGTCCGAAGAACCTGGAGCAGACCGGCGAGATCGCCGACGGCGCCCTGTTGATCTTCCCGGCGGCCGAGCATCTGGAGGAGACCGCGATCGCGCCCCTGCGGGCGGGCCGCGCGAAGGCCGGCAAGACGATGGAGGGCTTCGACGTCTGCCCGACGGTGCCCCTCGCGCTCGGCGCCGACAAGGATGTCGCGGCCCTCGCGGACTTCTTCCGCCCCTACACCGCCCTGTACGTGGGCGGCATGGGCAGCGCCAAGCAGAACTTCTACAACCAGCTCGCGCGGCGCATGGGCTACGAGAAGGAGGCCACCGACATCCAGGAGAAGTACCTCGCCGGGGACAAGGAGGGCGCCGCCGCGGCCGTCCCGCACCAGCTCATCGACTCCACGACGCTGCTCGGCTCCGTGGACCGGATCGCCGACCGGATGCGGGCCTACGCCGCCGCGGGGGTCACCACGCTGACGATCAACCCCGCCGGGTTCACGCTCGACGAGCGGGTGGCCGCCCTGCGGGCGGGCACGGAGGCGCTGGAGCGGGCCGGACTGGCGTGACCGGAGCCGGGCAGGGGGGCTGAGAGGTTTCCGCGGCCGTGGTGGGGGCTCGGGGGTCTTCCCCGCCACGGCCGTCACGGGTAACAACGCGCCACCGGGGGCGCGGTTACGCCTTCGCCCGGTACCAGGCATCCCCCGTTCGGCCGAGTCGCCCGGCACAGCTGTTGCCCCGCTCCGCGCCCCGCACTTGACTCGTCTTCTGCGGAACACCGGATGCGGTGCGCGGGCATGGAGGTACCACGATGCTGTCGGCCAAGAGCTTGTTCCAGGAAATCATCGACGACGACGACTCGTTCCGGCTGTTCTGCTCCATCGCGGCCGGCGGCGAGTCCCAGGGCGGCTGGGAGAACGGGCGGATCGCCGCGCTCGTCCCCGAGAGCGAGCGTGCGCTCGCGCCCAAGGTGGCCCGGCACGGCGCCGACGAGGACAAGCACGGCCGTATCTTCCACGCGCTCATGAAGAAGCGCGGTCTGCACGCGGTGCCCGTACCGCCCGAGACCGACTACACGATGCTCCTGGAGCGGCACGGCATCGGTCTCGCCCACGACCGGCTCAGGCGCGACGAGCCGCTCTCCGTGCGGGACGTCGTCACCTACCTCGCGCACAGCCGCGTCACCGAGCAGCGTGCCTCCGAGCAGATGGAACTGCTGCGCCGGCACTTCGCCGACCACCCGGACCTCGGCCGCGCGGTGAAGATGATCTCCCACGACGAGGACAACCACCTCGCCTACTGCCACGAGGAACTGCTCCGCCTCGCCGCCGCAGGCCATGGGCGCACCATCCAGCGCACCCTGCGGGAGTGCGCCCGCGCGGAGATCGCCGTCTACCGGGACGTCAGCCTGGCCGTCATGGACCACATGGGCCGCCTCCTGGGCTGGTCGCGGGCGAAGTCGGCGCTGCTCGCCGCGGGCATCCACGCCCTCTACGCCTACGAGCGGGCCGGCGGCTGGCGGCGCATGGTGTCGCTGGAGATGCCCCGGCGACGCGACGCCCTCGGCGGCCCGGCGACCACGGCGGCGGAGTTCGCCTGACTCGCGCCCGCGTGGCCGCCGCGTGCCTAGAGCCAGCCGCGCCGCTTGAACAGCCGGTAGAGGCCGACCTCCAGGACCACCATCAGCAGGATCACCGCCGGATAGGACCACACCCAGTGCAGCTCGGGCATGTGGTCGAAGTTCATGCCGTAGACGCCCGCGATCATCGTGGGCACCGCCGCCATCGCCGCCCACGCCGAGATCTTCCGCATGTCGTCGTTCTGCCGCACGCTCATCTGCGCCAGATGCGCGGAGAGGATGTCCGACACCAGCCGGTCCAGGCTGTCCACGGACTCGTTGACCCGCGTCAGATGGTCGTTCACGTCACGGAAGAACGGCTTGGCGGCCTCGTTCACGAACGGCACCTTCGCCAGCCCCCAGGGACCCACACCGGAGAGCCGGTCCAGGGGGAGCGCCAACGGCAGCGTGGCCCGCCGGAATTCGAGGACCTGCCGCTTGAAGGTGTAGATTCGCGACGCGGTGTCCCGCGAGCCGCCGCGGTCCGGCGAGAAGACCTCCGCCTCCAGCTCCTCCAGGTCGGTCTGGAGCTCGCTCGCGACCTCCAGATAGTGGTCCACGGTGGCGTCCGCGACGGAGTACAGGACCGCCGTCGGCCCCTGCTTGAGCACCTCCGGATCGGCCTCCAGACGCTGCCGTACGGCCTTCAGGGGCGCCCCCTCGCCGTGCCGCACCGTCACCACGAACGAGTCGCCCAGGAAGAGCATCAGCTCGCCCGTGGACACCTGGTCGCTCTTCGGCTCGTACACGACCGGCTTGAGGACCACGAAGAGCGAGTCGTCATAGACCTCCAGCTTCGGCCGCTGATGCGCCTTCAGCGCGTCCTCCACGGCCAGCGGATGCAGCCCGAATTCCTGCGTGACCTGGTCGAACTCGTCCTCGGTCGCCTCGTGCAGACCGATCCACACGAACGCGTCGCCCGCCGACCGCGCCGCTTCGAGCGCGTCGGAGAAGTCCGCCGGGCCCTCGGTCCGGCACCCGTCCCGGTAGATGGCACAGTCGACGATCATGAGGCGCATTCTCCCCAGGGGGCGGCGCAGGCGCACTCCCGCGTGCGCCTAGGCTGGCCCCCATGCCCACGCTGATCCTGGTCCGCCACGGACGCTCCACCGCCAACACCGAGGGGCTGCTCGCCGGGCGGACCCCCGGCGTGGCCCTCGACGAGCGCGGCGCCGCGCAGGCCGCCGCACTGCCCGGGCGGCTGCGGGAGCTGCCCCTCGCCCAGATCGTCACCAGCCCTCTCCAGCGCTGTCAGGAGACGCTGGCGCCGCTGCTCGCCGCCCGGCCCGGCGTGCCCGTGAGCACCGAGGAGCGGATCAGCGAGTGCGACTACGGGGACTGGTCGGGGCGCAAGCTCGCCGAACTGACCGGCGAGCCGCTCATGGAGATCGTGCAGCAGCATCCGACGGCCGGCGCCTTCCCGGGCGGGGAGTCGATGCGGCAGATGCAGCACCGGGCCGCCGAGGCGGTGCGGGAGTGGAACGCGCGCGTGGAGCGCGAGCACGGCGCGGACGCCGTGTATGTGATGTGTTCGCACGGCGACATCATCAAGTCGCTCGTGGCGGACGCCCTCGGGCTGCATCTGGACCTCTTTCAGCGGATCTCTGTAGAGCCTTGTTCCATCACAGCGATCCGTTACACACGACTGCGCCCGTTTCTCGTGCGCCTCGGCGACACCGGTGATCTCGCCTCCCTGGCGCCTCGGCAGGAGGGCCGGGAGCCGGACGCACCCGTCGGGGGCGGCGCGGGCGCACCGTGATCGTCGGCCGCAGTAGGCTGAAGCACTCGTAAGCACGACCGGGTCCGGTGCCCCCGAGGCCGGATCCGGCCGGCCGTACCCCCGATCCCATGGAGACAGGACGTGTCCCGTCAGGTGTTCCTCTACGACCCTCCGGAGCGGTTCGTGGCCGGTACGGTCGGGCTCCCCGGGCGCCGCACCTTCTTCCTGCAGGCCTCGGCAGGAGCCCGGGTCACCAGTGTGGCGCTGGAGAAGACCCAGGTGGCCGCGCTCGCCGAGCGGATGGAAGAGCTGCTCGACGAGGTCGTGCGGCGCAGCGGGGGCAATGCCCCGGTGCCCGCCGTCGTCCCCGCCGAGACCTCCGACACCGCGCCGCTGGAGGCGCCGGTCGACGAGGAGTTCCGCGTCGGCACCATGGCGCTCGCCTGGGACGGCGACGAGCAGCGCATGATCGTCGAGGCACAGGCCCTCGTCGAGGTGGACGCCGAGTCCGACGAGGACCTGGCGGAGGCGGAGGAGAGGCTCCTCCAGGACGAGGAGAACGGCCCGCCGATGCTGCGGGTCCGACTCACCGGCGCCCAGGCCCGCGCCTTCGCCAAGCGGGCCCTGGACGTCGTGAACGCGGGGCGCCCGCCGTGCCCGCTGTGCAGCCTGCCGCTCGACCCGGAGGGACACGTATGCCCGCGCCAGAACGGATACCGGCGCGACGCGTGAGCGACCGGGACCTCGCCCTCCTCACCGAGGGGGAGCTGCACGTACAGGGACAGATCCGGGAGGCCTCGAACGCGGTCCTGCTGTGCACCGTCACGCACGAGGGCCACGAGGCCCGCTGCGTCTACAAGCCGGTGCGCGGCGAGCGGCCCCTGTGGGACTTCCCCGACGGGACGCTCGCCCAGCGCGAGGTCGCCGCCTTCGAGATCTCCGAGGCGCTCGGCTGGGGGCTCGTGCCGCCGACGGTGCTGCGCGAGGGGCCGTACGGCGAGGGCATGTGCCAGCTGTGGATCGAGGGGCCCGACGAGTCCGACGAGGCCCCGGAGCCGGCCCGCGGCGACCGGCTCCTCGCCCTCGTCGACGCCGAGGAGCCGGACGAGGGCTGGAAGGCCATCGGCTTCGCCGAGGTCGAGGAGGGCCGCACCGCCCTGCTCGTGCACGCCGACGACCCCCGGCTGCGCCGCCTCGCCGTGCTCGACGCGGTGATCAACAACGGCGACCGCAAGGGCGGACACCTGCTCCTGGACGGCGGAGGCCATCTCTACGGCATCGACCACGGGGTCACCTTCCACACCGAGGACAAGCTGCGCACCCTGCTGTGGGGCTGGGCCGGGGAGCCGCTGACCGCGGAGGCGAGTGCCGCGCTGGAGGGGCTGCGCGCGCGGCTCGCGGCGGACGAACCGCTGGCCCGGCGGCTCGGTGAGCTGATCACCGGGGCGGAGCTGGAGGCCGTACGGGAGCGGGTGGCGGAGCTGCTGAAGACCGGCCGCCACCGCGAGCCCGGCGGCGACTGGCCCGCGATCCCGTGGCCACCCATCTGACCTGCGCTCCCCGTTCCGCCCGAAGGCGGTTGTCGGTGCCCCGCGCTAGGTTCGGGTCCATGACCCACCTGATTGTCGAGGACCGGATCGAGCGGCCCGTCGCCGAGGTCTTCCGCACGATCGTGACGCCCGAGGGCCTGTCCGGCTTCTTCACGGCGGAGGCGTCCGCGGCCATGGTCCCCGGCACCACGGTGACCTGGCGGTTCGGGCACGTGGACGCCGCCTTCGACGTGCAGATCGGCGAGATCGAGACGGATCGGCTGATCTCCTGGACCTGGCCCGGCGGCCAGGTCACCATCGAGCTGGCGGACGCGGACGGGGCCACGCGGCTGACCGTCACCGAACAGCCGATGGGCGAGGGGACCGAGGGCGCCGCCCGGGCGGCGGGGCAGACCCAGGGCTGGACGTACTTCATGTGCGGCCTGCGCGCCTATCTGGTGCACGGGCTGCGCCACTTCGGCCTCTCGGACGCGATCCGGGCCACGGTCCTCGACTAGCGGGTGCGGTGTGGACGCGCAAGAGAGCCTCGTCGGCCACTGGAGGCGGTCCGGTTCGTATGCGGACGCACCGTCCGGTTACGCTCAGGGCATGCATGCCTGGCCCGCTTCTGAGGTCCCCGCCCTTCCTGGCAAGGGCCGCGACCTTCGGATCCACGACACCGCGACCGACGGGCTCGTCTCCCTCGACCCCGGTCCCGTCGCCCGTATCTACGTGTGCGGCATCACGCCGTACGACGCGACCCATATGGGGCACGCGGCGACCTACAACGCGTTCGACCTTGTGCAGCGCGTGTGGCTCGACACCAAGCGGCAGGTCCACTACGTCCAGAACGTGACGGATGTCGACGACCCGCTCCTTGAGCGGGCCGTGCGCGACGGCATCGACTGGGCCGGCCTCGCCGAGCGCGAGACCGCCCTGTTCCGCGAGGACATGACCGCCCTGCGGATGCTGCCGCCGCAGCACTACATAGGCGCCGTCGAGGCCATACCCGGCATCGTGCCGCTCGTCGAGCGGCTGCGGGACAGCGGCGCCGCCTACGAACTGGACGGCGACATCTACTTCTCCGTCGAGTCCGACCCGCACTTCGGGTCCGTCTCGAACCTGGACGCCGAGGCGATGCGGCTGCTCTCCGCCGAGCGCGGCGGCGACCCGGACCGCGCCGGCAAGAAGAACCCGCTCGACCCGATGCTGTGGATGGCCGCGCGCGCCGGCGAGCCCAGCTGGGACGGCGGCTCGCTCGGGCAGGGGCGTCCCGGCTGGCACATCGAGTGTGTCGCCATCGCCCTCGACCACCTCGGTATGGGCTTCGACGTCCAGGGCGGCGGCTCCGACCTGGCCTTCCCGCACCACGAGATGGGCGCCTCCCACGCCCAGGCGCTGACCGGCGAGTTCCCGATGGCCAAGGCGTACGTGCACGCCGGCATGGTCGGGCTCGACGGCGAGAAGATGTCGAAGTCCAAGGGGAACCTGGTCTTCGTCTCGACGCTGCGTCGCGAGGGCGTCGACCCGGCCGCGATCCGGCTCGCGCTCCTCGCGCACCACTACCGGTCCGACTGGGAGTGGACCGACCAGGTCCTCGCGGATGCCGTTGCGCGGCTCGGACGGTGGCGGGCGGCGGTGTCGCGGCCCGACGGCCCTCCGGCCGAGCGGCTGGTGGAGGAGGTCCGGACGGCGCTCGCCGACGACCTGGACGCGCCTGCCGCGCTGGCCGCTGTCGACCGCTGGGCTGAGGCGCAGGCCACTCAGGGCGGTACGGACACCGGGGCGCCGGGTGTGGTCTCCCGGGCCGTCGACGCGTTGCTCGGGGTCGCGCTCTAGGCCACGGGGCTCTGCCCCGGACCCCGCTCCTCGATCGCCGGAGGGGCTGGATGGTGCGGTCCCACGTGCTCCGAAGCGTTCATGGCGCTAGAGCCTGTCTGTGACAGGCTCTAGCGCCATGCTCATTTCTGCGCTAAAAACTGCCCATGCAATCAGCATCGAGCACGTTCGGGCGCAGGCGTCTCAGATCTCTGGTGGCCCTCGCCGCCCTCGGGCTGGCCGCGACCCTCCTCGGGCCCGGCCACGCGGCCGCGGCCGACGCGCCGGGCTCCGTCGGTGACGTCACCGGATTCCACGCCGACGGGTCGCACTACACCCTCCACGCCGGCGCCGCCGCGGCCCGCGTCAGCTTCGTCTCCGACGAGACCTTCCGGATCGAGCTCGCCCCGGACGGGGAGTTCACCGACCCCGCCGGCGACGCCATCGTCCTGCCGCAGGGCCGCCCGCCCGCCACCCACGCCAAGGACAGGGGCGACCGCTACGAGCTGAGCACCGGGAAGGTCATTCTTCGCGCCTACAAGTCCCCGCTCCGCTTCGCCCTCTACCGCAACGACGGCACCCGCCTGTGGTCCGAGAGCGCCCCGCTCAGCTGGACCGGCGACTCCACCACCCAGACCCTCGACCGCGGCGCCGACGAGCAGTACTACGGCGCCGGGATGCAGAACGGGCGCGGCAACACCTCGCTGCGCGGCCAGACCGTCGAGGCCGAGGTCGACTACGACTGGGACGACGGCGGCCACCCCAACTCCGTGCCGTTCTACCTCTCCTCAGCCGGATACGGCGTCTTCCGGAACACCTTCGCACCGGGCACCTACACCTTCGGCGCACCTGTGACGGCCGCCGCCAAGGAGCGCCGCTTCGACGCCTACTACTTCGCGGGCAGCGGCTCCGACAGCGCCAAGGACGTCATCGGGCAGTACACGAAACTGACCGGCAAACCCTTCCTGCCGCCGATCTACGGCCTGGAGATCGGCGACGCGGACTGCTACCTGCACAACGCCAACCGCGGCGAGCGCCACACCCTCGACGCCCTGAAGGTCTCCGACCAGTACGTGCGCAACGACATGCCGCTGGGCTGGATGCTCGTCAACGACGGGTACGGCTGCGGCTACGAGAACCTCCCCGAGGCCGCCAAGGGGCTCCAGGCGAACAAGACACAGCTCGGCCTGTGGACCGAGGACGGCATCGACAAGATCGCCGACCAGGTCAAGGCCGGCCAGCGGGTCGCCAAGCTCGACGTCGCCTGGGTCGGCGACGGATACAAGTTCGCGCTCGACGGCTGCAAGGACGCCTATAAGGGCATCGAGGACAACTCCGACGCCCGCGGCTTCACCTGGGCCCCCGAGAGCTGGTCCGGCGCCCAGCGCTGCGGCGTCCAGTGGTCGGGCGACCAGTCCGGCTCCTGGGACTACATCCGCTGGCAGATACCGACCTACGCCGGCGCAACCATGTCCGGGCTCGCCTACACGACGGGCGACGTGGACGGCATCTTCGGCGGCAGCCCCAAGACGTACGCCCGCGACCTGCAGTGGAAGTCGCTGCTCCCGGTGACCATGACGATGGACGGCTGGGCGGCCAGCGACAAGCAGCCGTTCCGGCAGGGCGAGCCGTACACCGCCATCAACCGCAAGTACCTGAAGCTGCACGAGTCGCTGCTGCCGTACCTGTACTCCTACGCGCACGAGGCGACCGAGACGGGCGTGGGAGCCGTGCGCCCGCTCGCCCTCGAATACCCCGACGACCCGAAGGCCGCGACCGACGCCGCCAAGTACGAGTTCCTGACCGGCGAGGACTTCCTCGTCGCACCGGTCTACCAGGACAGCGCCGTGCGGGACGGGATCTATCTGCCCAAGGGCACCTGGACCGACTACTGGACCGGCCGCGTCTACCAGGGCCCCACCACGATCGACGGGTACGACGCCCCGCTCGACACACTCCCGCTCTTCGTGCGGGGCGGCGCCGCCGTGCCGATGTGGCCCGGCATCCGCTCGTACGCCGACCGCACCGCCGACTCGCCGCTGGCCTGGGACGTCTACCCGCAGGGCCGCTCCTCCTTCGAGCTGTACGAGGACGACGGCGTGACCCGCGCCCACCGTGAGGGCGCCTACGCCACCCAGCGGGCCGACATCGACGCGCCGAAGTCCGGCGCGGGCGACGTACGGCTCCGGATCGGCGCGAGCAAGGGCGACTTCACCGGCAAGCAGACCGCGCGGCCCTACGCCTTCACCGTGCACACCGCCGACGCGCCCGGCGACGTACGGCTCGACGGCCGCAAGCTGGCGCGGGCCGCGTCCAAGAGCGCGTACGACAAGGCCGCGAGCGGCTGGTTCTACGACCGCGACGACCGGGGCGGCGTCGTCCTGGTGAAGACCGGGAAGCTCTCGACGCGCCACGCCTTCACGCTCGACCTGCGCTCCACGGCGGCCGTGGGCGGCGCCGTGCCGGGCGCCGCCGCCGCGGTGAGCGCGCCGGCGGCCCAGGAGACCGGCGCGGGCGTCGCGCAGCAGGTCGCCGTCGACGTCACCGCGGGCACCCGGGACGCCACGGACGTCGCGGTCTCCCTCGCAGCGCCCGACGGCTGGCGGGCCGGAGCGGCCGCCACCCTCGGCCGCGTCCCGGCCGGCACCACCCGGCGCGTCGAGCTCACCGTCACCCCCGCCAAGGACGCGCCGCTGGGGGAGCAGGCCCTCACCGCGACCACCCGGTACCGCTCGGCCGGCCAACAGCGCACGGCACACGGCCACTTCGGGGTGAGCGTGGTGCCGCCGCCCGCCGGGGACGCCTGGGCGAGCGATCTGCCCTGGCTGACCTCGGCCAACGGGTACGGGCCCGCCGAACGCGACCGCAGCAACGGCGAGTCCGGCGCCGCCGACGGCCACCCGCTCACCCTGGCCGGGAAGACGTACGACAAGGGCATCGGGGTGCACGCCGACTCCGACATCGAGATGTACCTCGGCGGGCGGTGCACCCGTCTCTCCGCCGACGTCGGCATCGACGACGAGATCAACGGGTACGGAGAGGTCGCCTTCTCCGTCGAGGCCGACGGCAAGGTGCTGTGGACCTCGCCGAAGGTGACCGGCGCCTCCGCGACCGTGCCGGTGCCGTCCCGCCGGGACTCCCGGCGCCCGGCCGAACGCCGGGTCCCGCCGCAGGCACCGCCGCACCCGACCGAACTCTTCACGCAGCGGCTCCTGCT